>NZ_JAIXHU010000025.1:0-46787 GCF_025671395.1 Paraclostridium sp. AKS73
TAATTTATTATAGAAAACCAGGTTCAAAGAAATCTAAGGTGGAAATTACAATCCATCCAAAGATAGAATAAAACTGATATAAACAAACCGATAACCAATAATCAGTTTCTTTATATCAGTTATTTTAAGATTAATACACAGTTGATTTTTTAATATTATTTACAGATAAATTGTTTTTTATGTAAGGACATGCAACTTTTAATAGTTGTTTATCATATGCTATAACATGCGAAGCGAACATGTAGCAAGTGTAACGAAGTTAACTTAGTGGAATGTGAGTGTAGTGTTTATGTTAGCTCATAGCATCCTGGCCATAATATATGCTATTTTAAATATATGTAAAAAATATAAAGGAGAGTGTCTACTCTCCTATTTTTATGCTACATTTTCTTCCTCTATATCAACTTTTAGCTCTGGAGGTAAATTTGTTATCAATGCTTTATAACTATCATTACCCTTAATTAAATGTAGAGCTGTATATCTTTTTAAATTAAGTAGATCATCTACACAATATCCATGCACTGCAAATTCTTTATCTAGAGACTCAAAAGCTTCTTTATCTACACCCGCTATTAAAGTATAAGTTGTGTTAGCTCCTTTTAAAGATGCTCTAGCTTCTTTTGATAATCCTTCTAAATTATGAAGCGTTAATATATATTTCAACTTAAACTTAGCACTTTGCACAAATGTTTTAGTTAATATCTTTTGAGCTGTTGGAACCTGGAATACTTCATCTATAATAACAGTTACTTTTTTAGACTCTTTATGTTTACTTCCTCTTATCTTTGTAGCCAACCAAATCTTTTGAATAAAGAATGTAGTTAATACATCTATAGAAGTTTCATCGTCAAAATCTTTATCCCTCATTCTTATAATTATAACTTTGCCTTCATCCATAGCTTTAACAAAATCTATATTATCAGTAGGATCCTTACTAAACATAGCATCTATAACATCATTTTCTCTAAATAAATCTATTCTATCAATTATACCTTCTATTTTATTATCTTTAGTACCGCATAATTGTGATGGTTTATCTTTTGTTTCCTTAGTATATTCATCTAATTCTTTAAGAGCTATTACACTATCTTCTAATTTATCATATAACTCTTTACTTAACTTATTTATATATTCGTATCTAACTGTGTGTATTTGTAATATCCTTAGTATATCTTTCATACTTGAAGAGTTAAAACAAAATGCTATTCTAGCTGCAGCTCCTATATATTTTCTCATTTTAGGAGCTAACTGTTTATCATCATCATTCATTATATTTATTAGCTCTAGTAAATTGCTAGTTTTTCTTCTTGCAATCTTAGATACTTCATAAGCATCCATTTCTGGAGTTATCTTATATTCATTGTACGAAAGAGCCTGTATGCACTTATATACAGATAAGTCTATATCTATAAGTCTATCTGTAGGAGTTATTGCTCTTATTACATCTGAAAACTCTGTATTTCTTATGAAGTCTATTAATATAAGTCCTTCTCCTGCATCTATTAAATTTTTACATATATTTATACTTAATGTAGACTTTCCACTTCTACTACCTCCCATGATAACATGAGGTAGTGATTGTAAATCTTTATCATTATTAGCATAAACTTTATCTCTTTGGTCCTTATACTTAATAGGTCCTAAGTTAATTATTCCTTCTTTTAATTCTTCTGGTATAGGGTTCTCTTTAGTTTCGATATGATTTATATTCTTATGTTGGTTTATTAATTCTGATCCAGGAAGTGAAATAAAGTTTTGACATTCTTCTGTTGTAGTTTTATTTATTGCTACATGATCTATCTGTATTGAATTGATATTTATATCCTTTTTAATCTTTTTAGCAATTAATTCATTGTTATCATCTATAGACTTAAATGTATTACACATGCTTTTAGCTAATGTATTTTCTCTTTCTATTTTATTACTTTTGGCTAATACTACTATTTGAGTTTTACATATATCGCTATGAACTTTTCTTTCAGTAGATGAACTTATTTTCTTCTTTATGCCTATAGTTTTTCTTTGAGACTTTTGTACACTTGCAACTTCTTTATTATTCTTAGATTGTAAGCAACTAATAAAATCATCAATCATTCCTAATAAAAACTTCAATGCAAGAATAGCTATATCTAATAAGTTCTTATTTTTCTTTAAGTTCTCTCCATTTTTATATTTTTCTATTATATTTTTATACATTACTTTAAAGTAGTTATTTTCTCTTTCTCCCGTAGGTATAAAGTTATAATATATACCTGTTGTTTCTTCTTTTCCAATACTTCCAATATACTTAAGTTAGCTTCTAATAAATGATTATTTCTTTTATCTACAGATAAGCTAAGAGCATCATCATATTTATATTTAAGTTGATACTTAGTACAACCATTTAAATTCATAGGTATATCATCTACTTGTTTTATTTCAACGTTTCTCCATGTTTCAGCTAGTTTAGTTTTAAATCTTATATAATGAACCTTTGGTATTATAAAATAGAATTGTATATCATCTTTTGTTATATGCATATAATAGGATACTTTTACTTGAGGTGTTATAATTAACTTCTTATTTTCTACTTTTATAAACTTATTAAGTTGTAAATACATTTGATTTATCATAGTTGCAATAGAATCGGTTGAATTGTTTTTAGTTGATTTTGCAGGTATAAGTTGAACCGTTACATATTCATTTTTCTTAATCTCGAAATACTTATCTATAGAAATTGATTGAACTTTATTTTTAAACACCTAGAACCACGCTCCCTAATATTCTAATTATTATATAGATTGCTGGTGTTATCATAGCTATATTTTTACCTTTTTTACATCCCCATATATATAGAAGCAAACCTATTACCCCTGCTATAACACATACCCAGTAACTACTTAACACTATAGTTTCAGTAACACTTAATACCCACTCTTGAATTAATTCCAATGGATTTAAACTTTTAAAGAATCTTTCTAACATAATCGTACCTCCTTAAAATTTTATACCTTGGAACATACTGAATAACTGAGGGTATATAGATATAAATACATAACCTAGTAAATACATTAAACCTGCATTTATTGAATGTTTCATATTACCACCATTTATAAGAGTTGTTATCATATCTTTTATTCCCATTCCTAAACAACCCCACTTAGCAAACGACATTAACATATTTAATATTTGGTTACCTACTCTATCTAAACTACTTTCAAATCCACTAGCATATATAACAATATCAAAATGCAACATTATAGCTGTCATTATTATTAATCTAGCATAAACTTTTTTATTCCTTTTTATATGATCCAATATTTTATTAGCTATACTTACATCTTCATTACTAAAACTAACTTCTTTAACCAACTCAACTTTTTTAAATTCTCTAACTTTTACAACCTTTTCACATATCATTTCTGTAACTGTATTTCCGTTTACCAATATTTTCATAGTATAATCCCCCTTAATTTTCTAAATACTAATTATATAATCTTTTATCTTGGAGGTTAATCTTATGATACCATCTTATCTTATGTGGTTTGGTGCCGCAGCATTAATAGACATTGTTCAGAAATCAATTTTCTAAAAGGAATTTAAATATTTTTATCGAAATACTTAGAGAATTATATTTTTATAATTCACTTAGCTTTGAGCTCCTACGGACTGCCATCCTGGGGGCTCTTTTAATTTACTTGCTTTCATTCATAAGCTTAAACATGTGCATTTTTATAAATCCACTTGGACCTACTCCTTTAGAATTTTTTTATCCATTCGTAAAGCTCTACTTCATCTACATCTAAACTTTTAAATGAAACATTGATTCTTAAATCTTCCCTTAATTCACTCTTAGCTCTTGAATTACCCATTTTGATGCTCCTTTCTTTGTTGGTATACTCCATCCTATGTTGATGGGAGCATAAACTTGCCTGTCCTTATAAAATTTTTCAAAATAAAAAAGCATCTACTAATGTAGACGCTCTTCTCTCGGATTTTTATATTTTATTTAGTGTTCTATTACTCTAAATTATCTATAGCATACTGAGCTTCTTCTTCTGTAAATTTTTCCCCATGCTCTGATGTTAATTGATCATAAACTCTACTTGGAGACATTGACTGTTGTTGTTGATATGACTGAGCTTTTTTCAATGCATTTCCTTTCCAATCGGCTTCTACATTATCTATAGCATATTGAGCAGCCTCTTGTGAAAACTTCTCTCCATACTCTGATGTTAACTGATCATATAGTCTAGCCTTAGACATACTCTGAGTATCACTATAAATTTTTGCTTTTTTTAATGCAGACTTATATTCTGTTGGAACTTTTTCTTCTGTTGAAGCAACCGCTTCTGTTTTTTCATCCTGGCTGATTTCCTGTTTATTTGCAGTATCCGAATTTGAATTATCTGAACCCAAACCATTTATTATTCCAACTATTACAAAAAATGCTACTACGATAAACCAACCCCTTTTATAAATCGGTTTCTTGTTTTTTGCTCCACAACTTGGACAAGATTTAGCATTTGACGCTATCTCATTTGAACAAGTTTTACATTTTATCATTTTGCCATATATATTCCTCCAATTGTATATTTTGTATCTTCAAAATTATTATATATTATAGTTCATGTCAAAATTTGTAAAAATTTGGCATTTTTATATTTTTCAATATATATATATTTAAACATAAAAAAATAAGGAGTACTCGTTGGCTTGAGTACTCCTTATTTATTTTGTTATCTTCTTCTTTATTAATTTTGAATTTTTCAAACTTACTCTTTCTATATATGTTTTTAGATTATTTGAAAATTTAGGAAGTGTGCTTTTCGTACATTTATAAATTTTTAAAAGCTGCTTTGTATAAAACAACCTCAATTTTAAGTATACTTTCATAGAACAAACCTCCTTTCAAATTATTTATTAATCTTCTTCCGTTGCAACTGCTAATAATTTATAATCTTGTTTAGCTAATAGTTTTTTCACGTCTTCTGATTTACTTAATGTTTTTTCATTTATTCTGATATCTGGACTCGCAGTTAATAGAATGTTCGATTGTTTCATAAGTATTACTAAAGTTTCATTAGCTATTTCTTTAGGTTCACTTACATCCATTCCCATAGATTCCATTTCTTTTAATATGTTAAAATGATCTTTAAATAAATCTGTACTCTCTACTAAATTTTTCTTTTTACCTTCTCTTGTTAAATTTCTTACACCTATATCATGAACAGTTCCTATAATTTTTTCAACTAACTTTAAAATAGACGCATTCCCTGCAAACTTAGCGAATAAGCTTCCAGTTTCAACCCTAGCTATAACTAATTCTTCTTTTATATTAGCAATTTCACATAACTTATCATAAATAACATATACAGGATCAACTACTTTAGAATAAGTATCTTTAGATATTCCATGATTTAAAAGTTGTATTTCTAATCCTTCGCCTTCGAATTCATTACAAAGTTTATTATTTATAGATTTAATGTAATTTACGGTATATTTAAATTTATTAAAAGTTGATACCGTTAACCTAATAGCGTCCATGCTTTCGCAGTATTTGTCAACTCTGTCGTTATCGTCTCTATATTTTTTATACTCATGTATAGTTTTATATGACTTTTTTAAGGACATTACCATTTCGTCTGTTTCTTTGCTTAACAATTCATCTCCGATAATATTTATTTTTCCTAATGTCGCACCGAATTCTAAGAAATCAATACAAATTAATTTTTCTCTTAAAATATTAAAATAGTTTACTGTATCAGCTGCTAACTTGTTTGCACTTGACGTTGGAGAAGAACTTCTTGCCTGGTCGATTAGCCCTAAATATCCAAATTTAAAACATTTTTCTATCCAATCTTTTTCCAAATCTAAAATTTCATTGAAATCTGCAATAATATCTTCCAGTTTATTTAGTTCTTCATATTGTTCATCTAAATTTCTTACAAAATCATTAAATAACATTCCTACCTCTTTCTTTATATCCAAAGAAAGTTATGATATAATAATCATAATAATTCTATGAATATAACTTGTTTATTGTTAAAGAACCTGTGCGCCAACACCAAGGTTCTTTTTTATTTTACATTTTTTACCAAATATTTTCAATAGTAATAAGTATTACTAGAAATAACCCTTAGTTCTATCTAGGTATTAAATAAGCATCTTTAAATCCTTTTTCTTTTGCTTCTTTCAATGCTTCTTCTGCATATGCTCTAACTTTAAAAGCTCCTATACACACAGCTAACATATCACTATCATTATTAGCAGGAGGAATTGAGCTATCTTTATATGCTATTCCTAGTGTTTTTAATATTCCTTTAGCATATGCACGACCAAATTCCCTTTGTTCATCTATAGTGTCAGCTATTTGCATATCTTTAGCATTATCTATAAATACACCTTCGCATATTACAGCTGGACATTTTGTTTGTCTTATAAATCCAAAGTAATCCCTACCATCAGAATTCAATTTAGTTTTGCAACCTCTTGAGTTTTGCCCTAGAGCAACTACGAATGGTTCTATATTTTGAGCTAACACTTTTGATGTTCCACCTATTTTTGAATAGAATACTTCAAATCCATCCCCGCCACCACTGTTGTTATGACAATCAATTGCTAAATCTGGATTATAAGCGTTACATTCACTTATCTCTTGTGATAAGGCATCATTCTCGTTTTTATATCTTGACATAAGAACTTGAACTCCATGTCTTTCTAATTCTGCTCTGCATGCTTGTGCCATAACTAAGTTCATATCAGCCTCTTTAAAACTTCCACTTACTGCTCCTGGATCTGTTCCTCCGTGACCTACTCCTATAAATACTTTACTCATAATTAAACACCAACCTTTTCTAATATTTTATCTACTTTACCTTCTGTTCTTTCAGCAACACCTTCTACATTCTCAACTCTTACAGTTAAACTAGCTATTGTTTCAGCATAAGTTTTTGAAGTATTTGTAAAGGTCTCAACTGACTTCCTAAAAAGTTCTCTATCTTCTTTCTGATTTTCTAAACTAATCTTTCTTTCTTCTGACCTTTCTTTCATGAAAGTTGTAAATAAATATCCACCTACAAGTCCTATAACTCCATATCCCGCAAATTCTGCAACTAATTGTTCCATATATTCCTCCTATGTTTTATTTAAATAAAAAGAAGTACTATTTAAGTACTTCTTTTTCGTCTACTATTAGGTTTTCATAACCTCTGTCTTTAAGCATTTGGTCAACTTCACCTTGGTATTTGCTCCAATAAGAATCGGGAATAACCACCCAGTATGGCAATCCTCCATTATCGTATCCTTTTATTATTTGGTCTGCTAAATATTTTGCACTACTCATATTCTGTATCCTCCTGTGTTTATATATTTTGTGACATATTTTGAATTACTAACTCATTTAATAACTCTTGAGTTGCGTTCATTGCTTCTTTTAAATCAGTATTTTCACTTCCTAGTCTTTGCATTTCATTTGCTATTGGTGAAAATACATGAGGGCAATTCTTTGCTAAAAGATCTATTGCTTCCTCTAAAGTCATAGTATTATTCATAAAACCATCTCCTTTTTATATAAAAATAACACCTACATTTGAGGTGCTTCTAATCTATCTAATCTTAATTTTGTATCTAATGTATTAAGTGCGACTGTAAAGTTAGCTACATTAGTTTTATATACTTGGTCTTGTAACTGTTTAATCTGATTCGATAACTCTTTTACAAAGTTAGGTAAACTAGATGTTATCTTCCAACTTGCATAAGGTGCTATTGCTCCACTGTTAAATAAAATCATAGTTTCATTGTCGTAAGAACTTGGATATATTGGATTTATTTCATATTTCAAAGGTGTAATATTTTTATATAATAAAGTAATGTTATTGTTTTGTAACCATTTTTTAAACCCTGCCAAATCTTGAGTTTCCAACTTAGACTTAGATATGTATATTGCGAACAAGTTTTTATTAGTATGTGGTCTAATACCTTCTTCACTTCCTTGGTCGTTACCATTTAAAGTTTTAAATTTATTACATAAAACCGAAAGAGAACCATAATTTGTATTTATATCAAACCTAAGTAAATCGGTGTTAACGGGTGGGTACGCATTATTTTGAACTATATTTGTTTCACTTCCATTATAGGTAACTTCTACTATATTGCTTTCAAGCACGTTATTAATACTATCAATAACATCACAATTATTTTCATTGATACCTCTTAACTCCGTTACGGGTTTCCATGTATTATCTGTATCTTTAAATAAAATTGTTTTTTATCTTCTTTTGCAAAATTAGGGTTATCAAGATTACCTATTTGATTTAAAATCATATTGTAGCTATTTAAAGGTTGGTTTGTAGCTAGTTCAAAATCAGCAAATACCAACCTAATACCATAACAATTATTAGGAATTGTTATGGACTCAAATGTATTTACCGCCATCTTTGCAACCAATACGTTGTTCTTATCGTAATAATACGAAGATACGTTTTTACCTTGCCTAAAACCCCTAGAACCTATTGACTTATAATTAACCATCATATTAGGAACAACTTTTATTATGTTTTTTGTAGCAACATTGTAAATATTATCTTGAGGAATCAAAGTGCCATTATCACCGTTTACTGTTCCTCTTATAAATTCCCCATCAAATAAGTTTCCATCATTAACACTTAAAACTTCTATTCCATTACCATTACCAACACTTGCGATTCCTTCAAAGTAAGCATTAGGTATACTGTTTCTTTTATCACCTTCTAATATTATAATGTTATCAACCGTAGCTTTATCCGGTGAATAATCATCCGTTTGTTGGTATATAGCTATATCCTTTGCTTGTTTGTCAAAAAACCAAATAGATTTTCCGGTTGTATTAGCATGTTGAACAAGTGGATATGAAACAATTCCGTTAATACCTGTTATTGAAATAGCAATCCCTTTAGACGTTGTATTCTTTATAGTATCCACAACTATTGTAAATCCGTTTAATATGCCATTATTAGAAAATAAAGAAACAATTCTACTCTCAAAAGATGTAGTTTTTATTTTAGATTTATTAACTAAACTCTTACCATATATCTTTAAATCCACAACTCCATTTTGAGTGTCTTTGCAAACTAAATAACCTTTGTCAGTTTCATATGCAAAGTCCTGGCTTTCCTTTAATCCTTGAATATCTGCAATCGTATTGTTAATTTTGCTTATTTCATCCATATTGGCTTGTACTGTACTTGCTAAAGACTTACTAACAGTAGCCTTTACAGTTGCATCCACATCACCCGATATAGTGTATATATGAGTTTTATTTGCAAATGAATTAAGCTTAATTTGCTCGCTTCGAGGTAATACTATTTTTTGAGGCGTAGCTACGGGATACTTAAACAGTATTCCAGATTTTTCTAGATACTTACCTATCTTGTCATACACCAAATTGCCTTCGTAAGCGTCTATTGTAGATTTATTTATGAATACCCATATTGAGTGACCCTCGGATGCACTATTAATATAAAAATGCTCTGTATCAGATACATAATCATATAAAAAAGGCAACTTATTGCAAAAGCCTTCTCTTATTGCACCGAAAGGAGTATTAACTCTTATATAAAATCTATACGTGTTAGTCAATGGAGTTGACGCATGAATAATGTAGTCATTTTTACTGTAATCATGGGTATATTTATCCACACACCAAGCATTTTTTTTCTCATCCCAATACAACCTATCCCACTTCTCTAATTGACAAGGTAGTTTTATATCGCATCTAGTTTCTTCATATGGAGTGTATGGAGTTGCAACAGTTCCTTCTTGGAGTTTGACTTCCCCTAAAGTAGTAGAACTTGTAACAGATACTCTAATGTAAACAATATTAGAATCTAAATTAATTACAGTAGAATTATTAGTGTTTGCAGATAATGATTTTATAAAATTCTTTTTATTATCATAGCAACATATTGTAAAAACCTTAGTTTTGTCCATTGAAGAAAATACCATACTTTTAATTGAACCAATTTTTATATAGCTATCACTAGCACATCTTGACGAATACTCCTTAATCACGCCCGTATTCCAATCTAAATCACCTAATTTAAAATTATTAGGCAATAAATTTTCACCACATGATAAAATACTCATTTTAAATGTTCCATCACCATTAGGAATACAGCTTGATCTTATGTTTGATAAGTTAGTTACATCTTGTACGGTATTTCCAAGCAACTCTAAATATGAAACTAGCCCACCTACCGTATCATTAAATGATAAATAAGTTCCTTCTTTGGTTTCTTCTATAACTTTTCCTTTTTTTAAGTCACTTTCTAGTCTAAGTTTTAAGGTGTCATGCTCTACCCCATCCATATCACGTCTAGATTCCTTAACTTCTAAATCTTTAGTTCCACTAGCAATAGCGGAATCAACGTCAGCTATCTTCATGTCAACTTTAGAAGTCATTGTATTAGTAGAGGCATTAACTTGAGTTTTCATATTAGCTATTTCAGTATCTACTTTGTTAATCATTCCAACCTTGAAGCTTTCAACTTCTTCTATTTTACTATATGCCTTACTTGTAGCTATATCAGCATCATTAGCTGACCTATAAGCATTATCAATAGCATCTGTTATATCTGTAATCATTGAGTTAGCTTTGTTAAGTGCTGAATTAGCTTTATTTGATGCTTCATTCGTACTATTTATTAACTGTATAAGTATAGGATAATTAGTTTCTGCTTCTATACCATTTCCAGTAGTTAACCCTTGCCATATATCATACATAACAGGCGGTGATTGAGCTACTCCCCCATCTGCTCTATTAACTAATACTTCAAGCCTATTAGTTCCAACTACCAAAGAATTTGAAGGAAATACTATATCAATTATTCCACTTTTAGCATCTACTAATCTACCTAATCCATTTATCTCGGGAGAATCTTTAGTTTCAAACCTACAAGTAATACTTCCGCCAGTGAAATCATCAGATCCACCAGTAACAAGTTTGCATCTTAAAGTATTATTTGTACTCAAATTACCCTGGTTAAAATAAATTATATCTTTATATAACCAAGGTTTCGTAAAGTCTATTGTAAACATCACATCACTTCCTTTCTAGATTTCAATAATAGATTTAATTTCATCATTTTCTATATTTATTTCATTACTTTCTTGAACCATATATTGAGATTTAGCTATTGAAGTGTATGCATCTGGCTTTTCTATTAACTTAGCAACTACTTCATATGTGAAAGAGAAATTATCTACATTTGTTTCAATTTCAAAATAATATGTATTTTTTTCGATAATTCGATAATCTCCCCAACTCATTTTTGATATATTTAAATGGTAATTTGATTCTATATTTTCTGCAAAAATTTGAGGTAGTTCAACTATTAATTTCTTATTATCACTAGAAATAATTTGATTATCTCTACATGCTAGTCTAATATCTCCGTTTGTCATACTTGTAATAGCATAAGATTCATTTATTTCCTTAAATCTAAAAGACATAGTTCTTAAAAATGAAGTTTGAGGTTGCAAAGCATATGTCATGTTAACATTTTCTAATTTATGACCATGAAAATTCCAAGATGCCCAATTATGCACATACCCCTTATTAATTTGACTACCATCTTCTTCAATATCAATTATATTTCTATTTATAGTGCCTTCTCTAATTCCTAACTTTAAAGAATTATCTCCCATTACACAGAAATTATTTGCAGTAGAATTGTATATCAAATGAGGGAACTCACTGCTAGAATTAAATTCTACATTTCCGTAATCCATTTTGATTCCAGATTTAAATTTAGCTATCTGCTTAAAAAATGCACTCCTAACAAACCATGTTCCTATCTCTGGATATTCTTGGATATTAGCATGTGGAACAATAATTATTGCGGTATCTGATTTCCATGCATTTTCATCTACACTACTACTTGTGCCTATGGATATATAATCACCATTACCATAAGTAGATAAAGTTGCTCCATTCCAAGATGTACTTCCAAGTGAGGATGACTTAATAAAAGCTACCATTTCTGCTGGGTCCCAATATGTATAAAAATTCAAACCACCATCTTTAACTCTTAAAGTTCTTAATCCTTGAGAATTTAAAAAATCAATAGCTTCATGAGTAAATTTAGACATTGATCCATTATCATGTTTTATTTCAATTCCTTCGCCATCTATAGTAGTAGTATTTGAATATATTTCTTCTCGGTGTGGACTCCAAGGTGTACATATATTACCAGTTTGTACTTTAAACTGATTAACATACACAGTATGAGGGCCGCCAGCTTGCGTATAAAATATAAAAGTGCCAAATCTAGGTATAGGAGGTACTATAACCTCTAAAGTGCTCCAACCATCACCATTTCCAATTGTAAACACTTCAGTTTTAACGCCCTCTATACCCACCATTACATTAACAGGTCTTGAAGCGTTAGCAATAACCCTTATAGCCAAGCCGTGAGTACAATCCATATCTCTTTGGAACAAACCTTGATTTTCATCGGTAAACTCAAGTCTAGCCGTATCTCCATTTCCAAAGTTTCCATCATGATATATAAACTTTTCAAAAGAACCATTCCAGTTCCAATACTTCCATCCATTAAGGAAAGACGTATTTCTAAGCATGTTAGGCTCGGTATTATTGAAAAATCTATATTCAAATCCATCTAATGTACTATTGAAGGCCGATTGAGTAACAACACCTTCTTCCCTTCCATCGACAAGAAGTTTAAATGATGTTGGCATCATAGTTAAACGCCCAAAACTATCTATATCAAAAGTACGCTTTCCGTTACCATCAGTGCAACTTAAGTTTTTAGTATCTATCCAATGACCTTTAAACATACCCGCTTCCATATAGTCAGCCGTAATGGATTGGGCAACAGCGTGACCAATAGCAATCTCGCTAAAATAATTGTTCATATCTTCTATTTTAGGCAACGCAACCTCTACTTGATTAGAGAATCCCGTACGCCTATTATGGCTATTCATGGCACAAACCTTAAAATACCAAGTTTCATCTGGATTAGCTTTAAACAAGAATGAACTTGATTGACCTGCATGTATTAAATCTTGGAAATTAGGAGTAAAATCCTTAGTCCTTGAAGCATATAATTCGTATGTATAATAAAGCTTGTTTTCAAAAGTCCAACTTAATTCAACTGAACCCATACCATAAACCTTTGGTGTTAAAACGGGAGTATTTGGAAGTGTATCAGGCATATTTTCAACGTTTCCATCTTGTCCAGGTGGTCCTTGTTCTCCATCTTTACCATTTTGTCCATCTTTACCTGGAGGACCTTTCTCCCCACTACTTCCGCCTATAACATCACCTAGAGTTGTTCTAGGCTCTCCTAATTCCATGCTTTCATATCGTTCTTTTACGAAGTCATATTTATATTTAATAACTTTTGCTTTAGTATCTACATTAAACCTTTTATCTATTATTCTAACAGTGTCACATAAGCTTATTTTATCTTGTATTCCTTCATATCCTACACACTTACTAAGAGGTATAAACTTAATAGTATAATTAGATTTTGGAATATCTCTTTTATTAATCTTAAATTCATCCTCACATAACTTATTAAGCTTATCAACAGTTGGAACTTCACCATCTTTAAATTTGTCAGAGTAATCACGTCTACCCTCTATATTTATATAAGGGTGTGCAAAATTATCTATGTAAGGACTATCTATCCAGTTACTTTTAACTATAGTTTCTTTTCCACCCTCGGGAGTATATTTAGCAAAACCACCAACTCTAGTTTCGAGATCTGTTAAATCTCTTTCAAGTACAAAGTCAGTTAAGTTTTTACCAAATTCAATAGTAACCTCATTGTCATGGCCACGCTTATTAAGTACATGAATATTAGTTCCATCTCTTAATATTTCAGCACCTGTACCGTAAGTGTCTATAATACTTCCTTCTTTTCCAGCTATAGCATTAAGTATATTAATATTATCTATCTTATAATTTTGAGCGTTAATAATGTCAGAATATCCTCGATAATGAGTTGAAAAGTGTGAGTTTCTAAATAAAGTATTTAAAGCATATTCACAACTAGCATTTTCTAAGTTTACATTTTCAACGTGATCATTAGCTAAGTCAAAACTTTCATGCCTTGCAAATACCAATATAACATTCTTCATAAGTCGTTTGGTATCATATATCCTAAACTTCTGCAAACCTTGTTCTTCATTTGGTTTAGCTTCTATCATATTTTCTTCAACTAATAAATCTGATAAAGGATATCCAACTGGATAATCTATTGTAAATTCAAATATTCCGTTTCTTTCTTCCTCTACATATCCGCTATCTATAATATCAACTAGCTCACCAAGCTTTATTTTACCAGTTTTGTCGTATAGTATAGGTATCACTTAACCACCTCCATACAGCTAAACTTAAAACTTACATCAAATATTCCCTTAAGTCTTTCTTCCATAGAGATTCCACCAACTACGATAGCTTCATATTCAGTTTTATCGTTACTAAACTTTAAAGGTTTATACTTAACTTCGCCAACAAGCCAATCATTAAATTTATCAGACATCACATTAGGCTCAACTCCATCGCAAATCAGATAACCTTTTACATTTACATCTTTACTTTTTCTTCTCTTATTATCAACTAATAAATCCCCATCACGTCCCATAACTGGAAGTAATTCAAAATCATTCTCGAAAGGTTTTAAGTTATCAGCTTCAAAAGCAAAATTAAAAAAAGTGCTAGAAGTAGCACCATATATAAAACTATCTAATTCAGTTATATTTTTATACCATTGTACCACTATCTATCACCTCCTAAAGCAAATCTTTCTCGCTTGATTTTATAAATAACCTGGTCTAAAACTTGTTCTGCAATTTCCTTAGGACTATCACTTGTTTTATTCTCAAACTTATCAATCTTAACTTCTACATTTATATTTGGATTATTAGTTTTCTTAGATTTACTACTATTATTTGAGTCAATATTCAAGTTAATAGCACTTGGTATTTGAGAACTAACATAAGAAGCTATGTCATTACTTCTGACCATATCGTAAGCTTGGGCATACATATTGGTGTCAATAGGCATAGCAAAACTTTGTGGCATAGCCATAAGATTCATAAACGGACTTGGTGAAATACTTCTAGCTTTAGAAGCATTTTTAACACTATTTATTTGATTCAAAGCAGCTTGGACACCATGTACTTTTATTTGAACATTTCCAGTAATAGTCCCACTTAAAGCACTTCTAATCCTATTCCAATCAGATATAACTTGACTTGCCATTTTAGAAGTTGAGCGAGTTACACCATTGTATAAATCACTAAAATGTTGTTTACCTTGACTTGCAAGTTTACTAAAACTTGTATTCATACCATTGTAAATATCACTACCAGCTTGTCTCATTGATTGTACTGACTTTTGCATATTAGACTGAACATCTTTAGGAATTTTACCACTTTCATCCATTACGACTTTAGAAGTATTTTTCATTTCCTTACCTACTCCATCAGCGCCCTTTTTAGCATTGTCAGTCATATCCTTAGCCATTTTATCCGTATTAGTTTTAGCCTTATCAGAAGCTTCTTTAGTTTCTTTATCAACACTATTTTTCTGTTGAGATAACTCTCTAGTTGTTTTCATAGTTATATTATCCCAAGCATTTTTGTTTATTTCCTCTACTCCTTTGTTGTATCTACTAAACGCATCTTTAACAGTAGCACCGCCAGGCCCATCTATCATTGCAGCTAATACATCAAATCCAAGCTTACCAACATTTATCATATTATCTATGGTTAGATTCCATATACCAGCGATGAACTCACAAACACCACCTATAACAGTTCCAAAACCTCCAAATTTATCTTGCAACCATCCTAAAGCTTGCTCACTTTCTCCTATTTTAGCTATTACACCAAATAAGGCAAATATAAGTCCTCCAGTTAAAAAGCTAGATAAAAGTCCTCCAGCTCCTAAAAGTCCTCCTAAAGCACCGGTTGTTCCAGTGGCTGCTCCAGTTGCTCCAGCTAAAGCACCACTTGTCCCAGCAGCAGCTCCGCCAGCTAATCCAAACATGCCAGCCAATCCACTTAAAGCTCCACCAATAGTCGTTACCGCACTTATCAAGCTACCAAATATCATAAGCAATGGTCCTATAACAGCAGCCATTAATCCAGCCTTTACAATAAAGTCTTGCGTAGAAGGTTCTAATCCTTGGAACTTCTCTATTAAACCTTGAAGCCAACTAACAAAATCTTGAATATAAGGTATTAATATTCCTCCTATTTGTATACCAACTTCAATTAAATTATTTTTAAGTATAAGTAACTTAGAAGCAGTTGTTTCGTATCTTTGATTAGCTTCATTAGTAAGAGCAGTATTTTCTTCCCAAGCTTGTATTCCAATTCCTATCGCTTCACTAAATACATCACTAGCACCAGCAGCTCTTAAAAGTGCATCTCTCATACGAACTTCGCTTATACCCATTCCGTCAAGTATTCCTATTGCTGACTCTCCTCGTTCTTCTGCACTTCCTAATCCTTCAATGAATTTCATTATTGCCCCAGATGCATCAGTTTCAAAAGCTTTTTTAAAATCAGATGCACTCATTCCTGCAACCTTTGCAAATTGATTAAGCTTTTTACCTCCTTTTTCTGTGGCTAGTTGCATATCAACCATAACTTTTGAGAAAGCACTTCCTCCTGCTTCCGCTTCTATCCCAACAGAACTTAAAGCTGCGGCAAAGGACATTATTTGTGGCTCAGTCATTCCGACTTGACTCCCAGCTCCAGCTAATCTTAACCCCATAGCAGTAATTTCAGATTCAGTCGTTGCCATATTATTTCCAAGCGCAACTATCGTACTTCCAAGTCTATCGAAATCATTCTGACTCATGCCAGTAATATTGGCTAATCTTGCTAAACTTGTAGCAGCTTCTTCTGCACTCATATTAGTACTATCACCAAGCATAACCATAGTTTTAGTAAATCCAAGTATAGAAGGAGTTTTAATACCTAGCTGTCCAGCCGCTTCTGCAACTCCAGCTATTTCAGTAGCGGCGGTAGGCATTTCCTTTGCCATATCCCTTATACCACTTTCAAGCTTTCTCATATCAGATTCAGAAGCATCAACTGTTTTTCTAACACCAGCGAAAGCACTTTCAAAGTCAATTGCACTTTTAGCTGCAGCACCCGCCATACCAGCAAGTGGCAAAGTAACTCCCAACGTCATTTTACGACCAGTGCTTTGCATAGTGCTACCAAGTGCTTTAAATCTAGTAGAAGTGTCTAAAGTCTTATCATTAAATGTCCTTAAACCACTTTGAATTTCAGTCATTCCTCTAGTAAATTTATTGGCATCAATATCTATATAAGCTATGGCTGTACCTAGATTCATACTCATTAATTATCACAGCCTTTCATTTTAAGTTGTTCAGCTAAATTAAACGCTTGACTTCTACACTCTTCAACAGTCATTGCATCTTCATTAAATTCAGCTTCATTCCCTTGTTCATATTCGTTTAAAATATACATACAAGCTTCATCAAAACAAAAGGCTACATAATCATCGTCTAAGCCTATAATTTCAGAAGGAAGTCTATTAAATTTTTTACTCTGATTTATTACTCTCAGTACATTTCTGCTTGTCACGAAAAGATTTTAATGCTTGAGCACCACCTTGCATGTAATTTAATATTTCAACAAGTTGGTCTTCTGTTAACTCTATATCATTTTCTTTGAACCATGAATAAGTAGGAGTAACTAAAGTATTTTCTGCAATAGTTTGCATTAAAGAAGCTAAATCTTTTAAACTTTTAGCATTTTCCATAGCTTCATTAGCCGCTCCACCTATACCACCTTTAAACATTGCCATAGCCGCACTTAAAAGTGTATTAGGTATCTTATTTGTAGTTATTAAATTCATTAAATTCGGTCTTTTAACCTCAACTACACATGGAGTCCCATCGTTAAAACTTGGCAACTCTACTACTTCTGTTCTTTTCATTTGTTTTAATATTTCTAAACTTGTAACTTGCATATATATTCCTCACTTTCTTTATAAAAAAATAGACTAGAGAATAAATTAATCTCTAGCCTTTATTATTTAGATTTTTAAAGAGTAACTTCTGGAAGTGTTTTTACTAAATCTAAATCATACACTTGTGTTCCTCCAGCAGGTCTTGACTTAACTGTGAATTCAGAAGCCGAGAACTCATTGCCTTTGTATGCAAACTTAACTAAATCACCTACACAATTTGTATAAGTAGTTTTTATGTACTCACCAGTATGTCCATTTTCTGCATAAACCTTAGTGTAAACACATATTTCGTCTATTGTAGCAGGCTTTAAAGCTCCTACATTTGGACCTTTATAATTAAGTCCTTTAGATTCAGTTCCAGGAGTTAAAACTCCACCTTGAAGCTTCTTCATAACTTCTGGTCTTATAGCATTATCTTTAAATTTTAAGTTATATCCCTTAACTATCGTTGGAGCTTCATCACTTGCGATTAATTCTCCATTTATTATAAGTTCTGTTTTATCACCTTCTACTACTTCTGGATCTGCTTCGTATTCATCGGCAGTAGTTATTTGGTATCCATCCAACGTAACCATTGCAATATCTTTCGTTGGTAAAAATGGTTTATCCATTATAACACCCTCTCTCTATTATTTTGGTAACTTAATATAGTCATATAAGCTTGTTTATCATCCTCAACTATTATTGGATATGGAACAAGGTTGTCTTTTAAGCTCAATCCATTCATCGATGTTCTAACATTGTCTATATAATCAATAAACTCAGTGTATTTGCCTAAAGGATAATATAAAAATAACTCCACTTCTTCTTCAAGCATTATTTTACTTAAAGCACGCGGAGTATTATTCTTAATAACTATATATGGGTTTTCACAAATTCCTTTATGTTGACCTATACTGTAACAATCAAACTTATTTGCTTTTAAATGTTTGTAGATTAATTTAAACATATTAACCCCTACTTAAATATTCTATCTAATCCTCTAACCGCTTTAGGACCTACTGCATCAATAGTCGGTTTAAGAATCCTGTATCTACCTTCATTACACATTTCAAGATATATACCATAGTTAACACCATGACTTATACTACATCTAATTGAAGTACCCAGGTTTTGACTTTCACCTGTTAATCTATTTCTAGCACTAGAACTCCTATCACTCCAAGGTCTATTAGTTTTCGCATAAGCTTCCATATCTTTTGCCACACTATCACCGTACAATGCCAAAGCAGCAATAGTTTTAGCTTGTTTTTCTAACATATTTTTAGCTATATTACTCATATCTAGTTTAAAACCACTCATTTTAGCACCTCCTAACTAACATATCAAAGTAAATATTCATTTTGTTCTTATTACCTTTATCAACTACCTCAAATTTCTCACCATCTAATTCAAAATAGTCCCCTTCTTCAATTAAGCAACTAACTTGATCATACACTACCATTAGAAAGTTTTGCTTTTGTCTTTTAACTTCACCACTATTAGTAGCTATTTGACTTATCATATTACTTCCATCATGCCAGAAACCTGTAATTTCGCATACAACCTGTGAAACTCCCGGCTCTCCAAATTCATTTGTAGTAGCTCTTAAGATAGTAACTTTGGTTGGAAACTTGTTTATAACTTTCAAAATCTTAGGTTTTATCTTATTTTCTATCATAATACAAAGCTCCTTTTTTTAGGCTTATATTGTCTAGCTAAACTAAGCCAATATTCACGATTATTAGCTAATTGTAAACCACCTGGTAAACTTATAGAGTCATCTTCTGCCTTTAGTTTAAAACATTCATATGCTGTTTTATTTAAGTCAAAATTATTTTTTTTAAAATAGAAAACTAATTCTTCATCAGTAAAAAAAGGAGAACTTTCTTCTCTTAATATAATCTTTAAACTTAATATTTCTTCCATAATTATCACCTACAAAAAAGAGATTAGGCTTTAACCTAATCTCTCTATTAATTCAGCTTTTTTCATAGAAGAATAACCTTCTATTCCTCTTTCTTCAGCTAACTTTTTAAGTTCATCTACAGTCATAGAGTCTAAATCCATTTTTTCACTATTTGCATCTTCTTCAATTGATAGCTCAGTCATTTCTACCTCTTCAATATCGCCCTTATCTTTCGTAAGGGCCTTAGCTGGGTTTAACTTCTGCTATAACTATCTCATCCGCTCTTTCAAACGATGGTAATCCTATTAAAGATACTTTAGTCTTAACATTAACTGGATCAGTTTCTTTAGTAGTTGTTATTGCTATCCCTTTATTAACTATACTAACTTCTGCATCCGTTGCTCCACTCATTAAATCAGATTCTTCAGGAGTTGTTCCTAACCAAGTATTACCTAAGTTTCCTTCTGGCAATAAAGTAAATACATCATCTTTGAAATAATTAGATACTACTCCAGCTTCTGATCTATATTTCTTAGAATATATTTCTATACTTAACTGTAATTCTTCTTGTATGTATCTTTGTACCTTAGCTGTAGTTATTGCTACTTCTGGTAAAATCCCTTTTATAGCTTTTATAATAGCTTCATTCTTAACTATGTAAGAGAATGTCTTTCTTGTACATATAGCTCTAGTTGGTCTTGAACCCGTTCTATCTTCTGATTCATCCATCCATTTAGTTATATCTCCTAATATATCAGCAGTAGGTTGTGTCCAATCAGAGCTCACCTTTTGTTCAGGATCTAAATTATAATCGTAATCCATAGGTTTAGCCACTCCATCTATGCCTTTTGCCATTATAGCAATTTTACCTTCAGATAATAATTGCATTCTCATTCTTTCCAACTGAACTAGTGCACCCTCTAAAAGAGTTCTAGTATCATCAAATATATTTTTAGTTATTAAATCTATATATGGTTGGTTAGATGGATTACCTATTAACTTATTTAATTCTTGTCTATCTGATTCTTTAACTAGCATAGCTTCTTTAAAGAATGGCATTTCAGTTTGAACATCTGAGAATCCTATTCTATCTCTTAATTCTGCCTTAGTATCAAATCCACTTGACTTTAATGCTACAGGCATACCTTTTGACCCTTTAATCCACTTTAAATCTAATCCAAGTTTTTTATCCATAGGGAATAAAGTTTCCCCTAAGTAAGGAGCTCTATCCTTTTGCATTGCATTGTAATAAACTCCTATTTCTTTAGCCTTAACTATATCGTATATTGTTTTCATAAACTTCCTCCTTTAAATTATATAAATTTTATCATTGGTAAAGCTGTTACTGCATTTGCTTCTGGTTCATTAGGCAATTTAGTTTTATCTATAAAACCATGTATAACTAAAGATCCTACTTCATCACCATTTGTAACATCTACATCATATAAAACAACACCTTTTGCTGTTACATCATTTGCAGGTAATATAGTTCCTGCCTTTACTATTTTCTTATCGCCTACTGTAGTTGCATTTGATTGTGTTAGTACAATAGGTTGTGATACAAAATGATCATATTTTAATATTTCTTTTCTATTTGAGTATTCAGTAACTCTTATCTTCGCCATTAGTTAGCACCTCCAAAATAATTATGTTGGTTAGATTGATTTGACTCTGTCGCTTGCTTAGCTAACCTTTCTCCTAAGCTTTCTGTTTGTCCACCGGCTGCTGTATTTCTATTGAAATTTCCTAGTCCTCCTGTATCTTGAGGTATCGTATCTTTAAATAAGTAGGCTTTACTTTCTTTTAAAGAGTTTAACTGTTCTTCCAGCCCTACTATTTTTCCATCTTCTAACTTCAAGTTTTCTTTTGTTAAGTACACTTCTAAAGCTTTACTATCTATACATCCAGCTTCTTTTAATGCATCTCTTAACGAATATCTAAAGTCCTTATCTTCTGCTTCTTTCTTAAGCTTTTCTATAGTCTTTTCATGTTCACTAATAGTACTTTGAAGAGTTTGATTATCTGAGTTGTTCTTCTTTAAAGTTTCTATTGTTTCACTAGATGTTTTTAATTGAGTCTCTAATTCTTTTTTCTGATCATTAACTTTATCGAATCTAGCTTTAGGTATAAAGTTTCCATCATCAATCATTATCTTTTCATCACCTAATTTAGATGTAACTTGGTTGTAAAGTTCTTCTCCTAACAATTGTTTTAAGTCCATTACTTATACCCTCCTATTTGTATTTTCCCTAATTTCACAACAACCTCATTATTTTCATTTAACTCTATTGCCGGTTCTTTGTAATGCTCGAATTCAACTTTAACATTTACAGACTGAATTAACTTTGTTGGTTTGATTTCTTCTGCATCTAACTTTAGAGTTCCAAATTGAGGTATTTTGAAATTTTGAATATCTTTAGAAGATATACCTCCATAACCAAAAGATTGCTTAGGTCTTTGCTTATTCCAATCATCTGCAATTATTCCTATAACTTGCTTATTAATATTATCCATAAATCCTCCATACGTTTTTTAGTTGTAACGACAACATAGATTAAGCTTAATTTGTTCTTTTACACCTGCAATATAAGCTAAAAAGGCGCATAAAAAAGAACTTATAAAAAGTCCTTACCATATTCCTTAAACCATTTATCTAGTTTTGTATTACTTTCACCATCTATCCAATTTCTAAGTTCCTCACCAATTTGCTCGAGTTCTTTTTCAAGTACTGGAACAGTTGTACACATCCCATTAGGATGATCTAGTGGTAAATCATTCACTGAGTATATAACTCCATTTCTACTATTACATAGTTCACATGTTCTATGGTTATTTGACGTTATCCATTTAATTCCACTAACAAAGGGATTTCTTTGACAACTTCTTTTCTGTGCTTGTTGAAAAGCATGGCTCACAGATGTTCTTGCTAGTCTCTGAGCATTATAATCTACTTTTTTATTACTTTTTGGATATACCTTACTCCAATTCCAATCTTTTTTAGCTTTTGGATTAACATACTTTTCTAAATCTTTAGCTATCTTAAAAGAACTTTTTTGCTCTGCAATACCTTTAGCTATTATATAATCTATATCTTTATCAAACTTTTTTGTGTCTTGCCAAATACGTTCAGCTAACCCTTTTCGGTCTTTATATACTTTTCCAAACAATATTTCATTCATGGCATCTTTAGGTATATTTGAAAACATACTAGTAAAAGTACTCTCCATATCTAAGTTATACTTATTGTCTAAAATCATAAAAAAAGAAAAGTCAGGCCCTACAGCTATATTAGAAGCGTATTGCATATTCTTTTCTATAACACCCTGTATCTTGTTATTAAGTTGTTGTATCTCTTTTTTTAAAGACCTTTGATAGTCAATTATCCATCTCTCATTTAAACTTCCTGGAGTAACTTTTTTAAGTCTATCAGATAAATCTTTATATATATCTTCATATAAAGCTCTTATTTGTTTTTCTTGTTCTCTGGCTATTTTAATTTTCTTACTTTGTGCTTTTTTGAAGTTCAATATAATCTTTACTAGCCATTATTTAACCTTTTCATAAGTCATTTCAAATATATCTGGCTTACAAGGATATATTTCTCCTTTTACATCTTGAATTATATAATCTCCTCTTGATGCTATATGATTTCCTTCTAGTGTTTTTATTACCATTGTTAATACTGTTAATCCATCTTCTCCTGGATTATTTTCGAACCATACAGTTCCTTTTTTAATAGCATCTATAATCCATATTGGATCTTCTTCTTGATATTGATCTCCAGTCCATTTAAAAGCATTAATAACTACAGGTTTCTTTTTATATTTAGCCATTATAATTCACCTCATTTATTTATTATAAGTACCTAGAACATTACGTTCTATTCTATCTTCAACTCTTCTGTTCATATACATTAATGCTATCTCTAAGTGTTCTAATGCTTTTTCATTATATTCACTAGCAAATGGTCCAGATTGAAAACATTCTAGTCTATGTTTTACAATTTCCAGTAAGTCTTGGTCACATATTCCTTGTATTGAGTTTTCATCTGCCCTAGGTCCATTTTGAAATCTTATATCATCATATACTCCAATAGAATTATTACCACAAGTCCAGTTAGTTTCTCCATGCTTACAAATTATATATCTGTGATTAGCTCCACCAGAACCTTTTTCATCCATTGCATAAACATCATTTAACTTTTCTATTTTTTGAATAGTAATTAATTTTTCCATTATTCATCATCCTCCAAATTAGTTTCAAATTGACTAAAACTATCTTCTAATAACTGCTTTTCAATTTGTATTTGCTTAAGCTCTTCATTTGCTACATCTCCTGAAACATTATCCCATTTCTCTATATATTTTTTCCTACTCATTACTTGAGCGTTAACCTGTTTCATATCATTATCTTTTTCCTCATACTCATCACTTGGCAATGGGTACTGATTTTGAACTATTATTTCCATATCTTCAACGTCTACATTAGGTAGATTACCTATACCATATATTTGTGACATTTCCATAATAGCTTCCACCATCCATTCAAGCATAGGTATCCATGATGTCATTTTCTCTTCTATGCATGATGTGAATTGTTGGTATATAGCTTTTATGGCTTTACTACTTGTTAGAGCTTTTAAATCCTCTGTATTAAGCTTAGGTATCGATAAGCTATTATACATATCAGATAATATCCTATCTAATGAATTTTCTATTCTTTCGTCATATACAAAGTCAGAGCCTATAGCATTTACTTCCGCTTTATCACTCTCACCTGCTTGTCTATCTTTTTCTAGATTCCAAACAGCTCCAGCTTTATAACTTATCTTCGGATTTCCATCCTCTTCCATAATAGAATCATCATCAACATTAAGCATATATATAATCCTGTTCATACCTTTTATTATGGTATCTATATCTTCACTTGTAAGTTGATTATAAGCTTTTTGGTTTTCTACTAATGGCTTTACATCTGATTTACCCTTTGTGTCTCCTGTGAGCGAATCATTCATTATTACATATGCAGGTATAAAAGTTAATTTAATATTTTCATTATCTTTTATAATCTTTACTATTTTCCCTGAACCATCATATATAGCTTCATGTACATAACAATAACCTTTTTTAATATAATATTTTTGCTTCCAAAACCGTTGATTTTCTTTAACTGTATTATCTTCTAATTGATAACAAAAGATTATTTGCTCTAACTCTTTTACATTATCTAGCTTAGGAACAAATACAAATTCTAATGAAGGAATAAATGCTATCTCAATTTTTTTAGTTTCTTTATTAGCAACTAACTTAAGAGCTATTCTTTTTCCTATTAAAAAGTCTTTAGTGGCCTTTATAATATCATTGTTAAATAAATTCTTTTTAAGAGTTCTTTTAAGATATTTATTTAGCTTTTTTTCTGTTTCTTCATTTCCTTCAACATCAATTTTAAAGTATGGAGGTTTTGAAAACATAAACCTGGCTTCTTCATCTATTAGCTTCTTAATGTAGTTAGTTCTTTTTTCTGTTGCTACATAATCAGTAGTTGTTTTAATCCATTCAAGCTCTTCACCTTCATACTGTTTATAATAGTTTATTATTTCATTCATTTCCTCAAGCCTATCCTTTGGAAACAAACCTCTTAACTCCATTTCAATTATGTTGTTTGCAGCTGCTATATTCATGTTAACACCTCCTATCTTTTTAATGTCTTTTTAGATTTAACATCTGCCACTTCATAACCATCTAACCCATACCAAATGGCAGATAGTGTATGAGGGTCTATATTAAACTCATCCATAATCATATTGCCTTGCTTATCAACTGCATAGGTTAAATTCTTTAACTCTTTGATAGTGTTTTTACAATTATCTAAACATATGATACGTTTAAACCTCTTTAACTTTTTAATATTAGCTAGCCTACTTCCTGGGAACTTCTTAGCTCCAATCATCTTAAAACCTTCTTGTTGGTAGTATTTTATAGTCTTAGGTTCTGCACTATCTGCCCTTATAAGCTCTTTAGCCCCTTTGAATTCTGCTATTTCAATAGCTGTTTTATCATCAGTCATTTTGTTTTTATAGTATTCATAATAGATATATAGCCATTTATTTTTATCATCAATAGCTAACCTCGTTATCGCATTATAAGAAGTTTCAAATCCAAAGTCCATACCTACTCTTAAAAATCTATTAGGAATATTAGCTATCTTTCCTATACCTTCATCGTATGGTATGACTTCAAACTGAGGTAACACTTTAGTACCATTTACACCAAATCTTCCTAATCTAGCAACTCTATATAAATCAGGATCATAGGCTTTCATTTCATTTAATTCTTCTATATAACTTCGAGGTAAAAAGTAATTATCTTCACAAGTACTGTGATGGTAATAGGTATTGTTTATCTTTACGATCCTATTTTCATAAAGTTCATTATCATCAAGAACCAATCTATCATTTCATCATCTCTAAAAAAATGTTTAAATGTCCAGTTATCTTCTCCAATTGGATTGGTAGAACATATAATGTGATTGCTCGATGTAAGATGCCTTAAACGGCCAAGTAACTCTTTATAGCCTGCATATTTAACTTCTGAACATTCTTCTAACCATATAATAGATACTCCATTTATAGACTTTAATTTAGCAGGTTTATCCATCCCTTTAAATATTATTTTAGATCCATTAGGAAATATAATCTGCATTGGTGACGTTTTAAACTTAAGCTTATCCCAAATTCCTATATTTAAAGCAACCTCTTCTAATAATGAATAGCAACTATCTCTCATAGTGTCATATACTTCCCTGACAACTAATGCTAGCCTTTTCTCTTGAAACAGTTTGATAAGAAGCTTAGTGGCTACATGATAACTTTTAGAGCTACCATATCCTCCAACTAGAAAATAAAACTTATAGTCCCAGTCAAATATAAAATCTTCAAAGTGATCATTCGGAGTTATCTCTAGTTCCATGCTTTTCACTCGCCCTTACTACTTTTATAGTTATATTGTTATCTTCACCATCACCACTAAGTTTTTTAACTTCACCTTTAAGTTTATCTATTCTAAGTTTCTGCTCCTCTGTAGCTAAATCCCAATTATTATTAATCATAGCATCATATTGTTTTATTAATGACCTCAATTCTCCCATAGCTCTACTTTGAGCATTTAAAAAGGTAGCTTGTCTATCCCAAGCAAATTGGAACTCGTATTCTATCTTTTCACCAAACTCACTAGTTTCGTGCTTTTTAAGTTCCTTTATCATTTCATCTTTATTCTCAACATACATAATTTGTTGAGCTCTTATTATTGCTGCATATTGAATTGTAATTTGATCCCAAAGTATATCAAGTTGAGTTTTCTCTGATATCTCTTTCATTAAATCCAAAGTTTCTTTTGGCAAGTGTTTAGAGAAAAAACCAAACTTCTCAGCATTTTTATTTTTAGGCTGACCACCTTTGGTTCGTTTTTCTTTCGGAGCGTTCTGTTTATTCTTTTGGAACGTTCCATTTAATTTTTCTTCCCAGGCATCTTTATTTTTCCAACCTCTAACGGTCCCTGGTGATATATTTAAAATATTCGCAATCTCAACTAAATCAATATTTCCGTCATAGTTTTTGTATATCTCAAAGGCTTTATCTCTATTTGGACTTCTTACCCTAGCCACATCACCACCTCACTTATTCGTTTTGGAAATAAAAAAGAACCCTACTAGAGAGTTCTTTGCCTACAACATATTGTTATATTTCAAATTTATTTTTTATTCCACAATGTTTACATTCAACTATTACTTCATATTTAGTTGAATTTCCATTGCTACTCATATAACTACCAATAGCTATAACTTCAGCTTCTATACTATTCATAACCCCGAATTTATGTTCTGAGTTTCTAGTGTACGAATACCACTTTATCAGTTTTCCGCATTGAAAACATTTATTTTCTCCATTAATCTTCATATCTGTCACCTCTTTTCCAACCATAATAATTCTACTTAAATCGAGGTTTTCCTTCTTTTTTATCCAAATATTTCTATATAAATAGAGGTTTTTGTATCATTTTGTAGAATATATTATTTGAAAGGAGGTGATCCTATGGGAAAAAATCAACATGTAACTCCACATCCAGATGGAGGATGGCAAGTTAAAGGTGCCGGAAATGAAAAAGCTACGGCTAGAACTTCCACTCAACAAGATGCTATAAACATAGCAAGAGATATAGCAATCAATCAAAAAAGCGAAGTTGTTATACATAGACCTAACGGCCAAATCAGGGATAAGGATAGCTATGGAAATGATCCTATTCCTCCAAGAGATAAAAAATATTAATTTACTTTGGGAACTAATATAATCTCAAAGCCTATAGCTGGAATAATTTCATCATTATTTATTTCAGCTATAATCTCTTTCGTATCTTGATTTTTTATAATTATTTTCTCAAAACTATCACTTATAAAATTTTTACTATTTTTCATTGTTCCTCCTCTTACTTTTCTTACATTTATCAAAATTAGGTTTCTTGCTCATTTCTCTAGCTAACTGTCTTAACTCGTGGCTGTCTAAATCATGAATCATCTTAATTACATCATTAGCATCTTTCCACTTTTTCATATAATCACCTTTTATATACAATTAAAACAACCTACTTAATTAATTGCTATATTTCTTCCGATGCGCCCTTGGCATACATTTCATTCATTAGTTCTTCTGATCTATCATATATGAATTGAATTTTTTCTTTATTGTCAAACCAATCATCATCTTCTATGGTTTCATTTATACCTTGTATAACATCTAAACAATAAGCTTTATTATCCATATTTAACTCTCCTTAAATAAAATAAAGACATCTTGTTCAGATGCCTTTTACAAACTATTCTTCGATTCTATCCATTCCATATTCCTTAGCTATTTCATGCTCTATTTTGCAACCTCTAGCATTTCTCCAATTTCCTCCAAAGTAAGCTACATCTGCTTGACTTAAGAATTGTATTGATTTTCCTAAATACCAAACGGGTACTTGCTTAGTGCTTTCTAATGGTTTTTTACTTATAAAAGAATCTATTAATTCAATTTCTTCACCTATAGCTTTCTCTGCCCTTATCCTTATTTCTTCTCTAGCCTTTAGGATTTCTTCGTCTGATAATCCCCTCATTGGTTGAGATATAAATAATTTTTTCATTTAACCCCTCCTTAAAAATAAAAAAGCCTAGTTGGCTTCTAGGCTTTTCATTAGTTAAAAACGAGTATACGTATTTTTTTAGTTTATACTCCGTACCTCTACAGAGTTTCTCTTTTCGTAGTCCTAATTTAGCAAGTCGTTGGAGTTGCACCAACTAATACTCTTACTTGCACATTACCAGGGCAAGGGGTTAGCCCTGGCCATTTTATTTGTAAAAAGATTGAGTTGAGAATAAAGAAATTAGGGTGCTTAATTTCTTATATTAACATAATAGCACATGTACATCCCTTATGCTTCTGAAACTTTTCTACATTTTTTCTGAAATTTTTCTGCCTTTTTAGAAATTTATAATATTTTCCATTGCTGTATTTTTAAAATTATAAAAAGGATACATTGTAGACATCGACTTATAAATCATATTGTCCCTTATTGCGTAATAAGTATCTTTCCCTACGTTCATTTTATCTGAATAAACTTTCCAATCTTTGATTTTTAATAAGTATCTAATCTTAAACATTTGTTCTTCTTCCATGTTGAAATTAGATTTCGCTCTTTCAATCCTTTTTAAATCCATTTCCTTTTTACGTTTTTCTTTCTCTAAAAATTCTATTTGATTTGTTTTTTATTATTTCCCTTTCTACTGAAGATGTTATATTAGTGCTTGTCTGTACTCTTTCTGAATACTTTATAGATCCACAACCTAAATAATCTTGTTCTATAAATTCTATCTCTTCATCTAGATATGTAATTTCTTTTTTTAAATCTTCATAGTGATAAAACATTCCTTCTACTTTTGAAAATAGTTCATCTATTTCAAGCTCTTTTTCTAAATTTTCCATAATAATTCCCCCTATATATTAAGCTAAATCTTCTATTGTGACTTCTACACGAGCTCTGTCACTGTAGAACTTCTTAGAAACTACCTCGACAATCTGTGCATCATCTTTATATGCTATTCCATTTAAACTATCAGCTATAGCCTTTATAACATTATCTAAATCCGGTTTCTTAGTTGGTCTTATAACTCCATCTAACTTATCTCTAGCTTCTTTAAACTCTTTAGTTTTTATATTATTTTTTGCTATCGCATTTATATCTTTTTTAGTGATTCCGTAATAACAAACTATAGACATTTTTACATTACCTTCAAAATAATGCTTAACTGTAGTTCTATATAATAGCTTAACCCAGTTTTCATAATGCTTAGTTTGCTCTGGTGTAAATGCTCTACCATTTTTAGTTGAAAACTTTGGTCTTTCTTTTCCTTTTGCTTCCCCATCTATCGTAAAATTAACTTTCATACCAATCTCCTACTTTTTATTTGTAATAATTTTAAATTTTTCTATAATACTTTCTCTTAATGCATAAACATTAAAACTTAACGTATTTTTAATCATTCTCTCTTGCTTCTTAGTTAGCTTATCAATTTCAATTCCTTCCTCTTTGCAAAACTCTATTAAATATTTATCCATATCAATCTCCTAATTTTTTGAATATCTATTTTAAAAACTGCAAATAATATACTTAACCTTCTCAGTAATATCATCGTGATAAAAACATTTTTTACCAGTAAAGGCTAGATTCTTTCTAGCCTTCTTATCTTTTTGCAAATCTAATTATCTACTACATTTCTTTTGTTAAATTTTTCATAACTATAGTTTATTAATACTACACATACTATTCGAGAAAGGATGTGAATTTATGTCTTGGAAAAAGCTAAATATTGTTTTTGCTATAACTTTAATTTTATTTACAAGCACTATAAGTTTTTCTAATGCTTGTAATGTTTCTGCTCCTGTTCCGGTTAACAATCGATTGATTAAAGACCTTGAATTGATTGATAATAATATGTACCTTCTAATTAAATATGTAGCTGCCGGAAACTATAAACAAGATAAAGTTGAAAAGGATATTAAGTTTATAGAAGCAGCAATTAACACTTTAACTGCTGAAACATTAAAACTTCCTCAAAGAGATAATGATGTAATTCTATCTATGCAATCCATATTAAATTATTATAAAATTTCTTTAAGCAGGCTAAAAGCATATTTTGAAACTAAAGATCCTGATAATTTAATTGATGCTATTGTTTCATTTTCTTCAGGTTATGACAGTTCAAATAAGCTTAGACAGATTATAGGTGGAGCGGGAAAATAATATCCCGCTTTTCTATTGTTTATATTAATTTATATAGTCCCTAATATAACTGCTCCTAATAAATATGCAGCTGTTACTATCAGCATAGCTTTCATTCCATAAAAAGCTAATGATCCTAACCTTTCATTTTTAGAACATATATGCAGTAATCCAATTCCTATAAACCCTACTAATATTTCTTTCATGTTAAATCTCCTATGATAAATATGTTTTAATTTATTTTTATAAAATCTGTGTATGGAGCGTAAAAAACTCTCCCATCATCACATTTAATTTGAAGTGTTCTAATTATCATTATCAATACACTTAGATAAATGTACTGATAATGATATGTATTCCTTCTTATTTTACTTATTTATATTTTCTACCTCTTTTATAAACTGCTCTATTGCAAGTTCAATTAAAGCATCTGTTGTCATTCTGAATTTCTCTCCTATTTTATCTAGCTTCTCATATAAATCATCATCTAAAGGTACTCTCATAATAACCTCCTATTTTTTAGTCATGCACCCACAACTTTTACATTGATAATACTCAGTTCCTCTAACCTCTATCACAATAAATTTCTCCGAACAGTGGTGACAAGTTTTCTTAGTCACTAGCTTTAATATATGAGCCATAACTATTTACCTGCAATTCCTATTAAAGTGTATAGCTGGATTATATCTTCTACTTTCATAAACTTCTTAATATCTTCATGTGTAATAGTTCTAGTTACAAACTCAATCTCACAAGCCTTATCAACTTTATCTTTAAACTGTCTATACATTTCACCTGCTAACTCAACTTTCTTGTATAGATCCATGTTAAATGCTTTTACTTTATCCAGTTCTTTATCTCTCTCCTGGATGCACCATTCCATACCTTTGATTTGCTTTTCTCTTTTTTCTAACTCTAGTTTTAATTCTTCAATCTCTCTATCTTTCTCTCTAACTGTAAAGTAGCTTGAATCCTTAAGTTCTTGGAAGTCTGACTTTAAACTTTCTATCTTTTTATCAGATGCATCTTTTACACCTTCTAAAACATTTATATCTGAAACTAACTCATTAGTTTCTCTTTCATAAGTACTTCTTAAAACCACTGGTAATTTTATTTTCATCTTTAGTTCCCCCTAATTAGTTTAATTTTCAATATAAAATCTATTTACAAGGTAATCTCCGTACTCTTTACCCTCTTGATATACTTCTTCTCTTTCAAATGTATTGAAGTCTGCATATCTCTTTTTACGCTTCTTTTCATGTATATTTATAATCACGTTGTAGTTATCAGTTACAAACTTTTCTACTACTCTGTTATGAGTATTTATAAATGATGAATCTATAAGATTATTTAATGTAACTACAAGTTTACAACTAGCTCTTTTGACTTCTTTATTGATTTGCATTTATCTAGCTCCTTTCTTTGTGCTTCAACTACATATCTATCTAATATTTCGCTTAACTTAACCGTTTCAGGAGCATGTCCAAACGTCTCATACATTTCTCCTAAAGCTTGTCTTAATATTTCCATACTTCCCCCTTATTTCTCTCCACCTTTTATGCCCCATGCAGTCATTAACTTATCTGGACTAATTGGATACTTTCTCTCTCCGTTTATTTCTTTTCCGCATATACATTGTGCCAATGCCATGTAATTTGGATATGTTTTATAATCACTTGGCTTAAAAAATGTATCTTTTATACTTGATATATTAGTTTCTTTTTTCATATCAACTCTCCATAAACTTAGGATTTAGATAATTCTTTTTCATTTTGCTAAAATAAGCTTCTTTAAGTTCATCCAGGTTAAACCCTAAGCTATATACCATATTTATAAAATTAGGAACTATAATCTCTTTTAGCTTCCTTCTGGATACTCCTATCTTAGGTACTTTATCTAACCTTGAAGTATCATATATTAATTCTCTAAATTGCTTTATAAGGTCCGATACTTGTCTTATTTCTGTATTTATAACTAAATCAACATCAATACTATTAGCTATATTACCTATGCAGCTTAAACAATCGCTTAATTCTTCTAGCAATTTATTTCTATCAACATCATTGTCATATTCTTTATGTATTTTAGTTTCATTCAAAACCTCAAATAACTCAGATTGTAAATGTAATATTTGCCCTTCTGTGATTTTTAAATTACCTTGTTGATACTTTATACCTTTTGTAGTTTCTAAATGCTTAGCAAAGCGCTCTTGCTCTTTTTTTATATAATTTAAATCTATAACTTCGCTCATATCTTTATCCCCTTACTTCCAGGAGGGATTAACCCTCCTATTTAAATTTATTTTTTTGATTTTCTAATATCATTTTTTCAAGTTCTTCCTCAGTGTACTTAGCAAAGTTGTCACTTCCCATATAGTTATGAACTTTAGGATTTAATTTCTTATCTGAATTGTTTTTGTTAAAATTGGTTATACTTTCATTATCAAAATCTTCAATTATTGCCTTTATAAGAAATCCTACTAGATTTCTAATATTAGATTGTTTCTTAGAAAGCTCAATCTTTTCTTTGAGATAGTCTAAGTCGTAATTCTCCCTTTTAGCTGATAACGTATCAGCTATTCTTTTTATGTCTTTATCTCCAAGTTGGTTATAAGCTTTTTTTAATTCAACAATAACTAAGCTTCTTTCTATTTCGTTATCAACAACAACCTTATCTATATGTTGTTGTTCTATATCTATCTCTTTCTCTATCTCTTTCTCTATCTCTGTGTAACGATTTTCCTCATTTAAGTAACTGTCGGGTAACATCAAGGTAACATTGTTACCACTTTCAATTACTTTTTTATCTTTTTGCCTTTTATTTCTCATTAGTTGAGCTTTTGAAGTTTCACTTCCAACCATATTTTGAAGTTCAGATATATAAATTTCTCCATTTTCTAATATCTGAACTAGTCCAATTTTTTAAAAAGTTCCATAGCAACTCTAACTGTATCTGGCTCAGTATTAGTAACTCTAGCTAGTGTTTTTATGTCATATGGAACTAGCATACTTCCTACATTTCTTATTAATAATCCATTAGTTTTTAACGATTTTAAACATAACTTCAAGTAAAATAAACAGTAATCTTTTCCGTTTTCTTGTTCCTCAATCCAACTTATTGCATCTTCCTCAAAGAAATCTTCTTTTAACTTTAGCCAGTAGTATTTTTTATTAGCCATCTATATCACCTTCTTCTTTTGCTTATAAATATATTTCTAGTCCTTTTCTAGCTACATCTATAGCTAGTCCTGTTGCCTTAGCTGTCTCTTGTATAAAATAATCTGAATCACTGTTTGATGAACTTAAGTGTATTAATAATAAATTCTTTACTTGGCTTAAATCATTTGATTTTAAGAAATCTATTACATTGTTTAATTCAAAGTGACTTTTAACTATTCTGTTTCTTAGAGACACTGGAATAACTCCATTCTCTATATTTCCATCTAGTATATTTTTACTGTAATTGCATTCAACTAAAATATGATTTAAGTTGTTAAAGTTATATTCGCAGTAATAACTATCTGTTATAAAAAGTAAATTTCCTATTTCTTTATGATTTATTAAAAATCCAAGTGGCTCTTTTGCATCATGCTTAGTTTCAAAAGGCATTATAGTAAAGTTTCCAACTTTGAATAACTTTTCACTTTCTATAACTTTGGCCCTGTGATGTTCTATTCCTAAACTTTCAAAAGTACCTTTGCTTGCATATACATCTATTCCATCCATATTTAAATATTTGATAGCTTTAGAGTGATCCTTATGTTCATGAGTTACTAAACAGCCAACCACATTTTCTAAATTGAAATCTAACCCTTCTACTATTTCTCTGAATCTTATTCCACATTCCAGGATAAGAGTTTCATCTTTTTGTTGTAGCAAGTAGCAGTTGCCTTTACTGCCACTCGCTAATACTTTCAGTTTCATGTTTAAAACCCTGGTCCATCAAATGTATTTTGCTCTACATTTTCAACTTCTTTAAAAGTTGTATCTACTACATTTTCTTGAGGTATATCTATAGTTTTCTTATTAGCATTTTGAGCTATTTCTTCTTTAACTTCATTGTCAACATACTCTGGCTTACCTTCATTATTCATAACTGCTTGGTCATTACTTATTGCATTTTGCATTTCTACTGATAATATTCCGTACTTACTTAAAAGTCTTTTTATAACTGTTTTTATTGCCATTCCATCAAAGTCAGTGCTCCATAAGCTAGAATCAACTACCCATTTTTTCTGACTACTATAACTTTGAGAATATTTTTTAGCGTGTCTTTCCATTTCCTCTTTTGTCATATATAATGTCTTTTCAAAACCGTTAAGTAGTTTAAAATAAGCCATGTAACCAACTACTGTATCTCTATCTATTAAATCTTCATCATCATTAAATTCCATTTCGCCTGTAAGTCTGTTTACTCTCTTTATTTCGCCTTTATATATCTCTATTGCATTTATTGTTTTGTACTGTCCAGTTCTCATAGCTAACTGTATATATCCTCTATATCCCATTTGGAATTGAGCTTTTTTACCTTCTTTTGTGTTGTAAGGAACTATATATGCAAATCCTAAATTTTGGTCTATAGGTAAATCTAATGTTGCTGCTACTATAGCTGAACTTATAATACTGTTTGGATCTGAGTCTTTTAAACTTGGTAAATTTGAAACATTAACTATTGATGCCATAAATGGAGCTGCTTTTTTACCCATGATTTCATTTATTCTTTTCTTATAAACATCCATATCTAAAAGTTGCTTTATACCAGCTACCTTTACATTATTTTTTTGTGTTTGTATTTGATTTGACATATTACATCACTCCTTCTATTGAATAATTTTGTATTTTTAATGGGTTATCTTTAGTAACCACAAGGTTTATAATTTGACTATCTATTTCTATAAGGTTATTTACGCTTTCTCTGTTGTCTATAAATATTGGAGCTTGTACATCAAAGTGCTTACTTAACGTATCTATAATATCTAATCCTGCATTTATTTGACCTGCAGTATTTGCACTAGAGAATGGAACTCCATTTACTAAAGCTTCGCAAGTTTCATCTATTCCACCGTTAACCTGCTCTTTGAATAACTTGAACTTAACATTTTTAAACTTGCTATTTATATTACTCTCAAGCATATTAACTCTTGTTTTTATAAATAACTCACATAGCATAACTATCTTTTCTTGTTTAGCTATCTCAACTCCAAGCTCTTTTTCTTCATCTAGTAACTCTTGTTTTCTAACTTCTAAATCCTTGTTTAATTCTTCCTTAGATAGAGTTTTATTTAGCTCATTTATTTGGTTTATAACTTCTCTTTTCTTAGCTCTAAGTTCTTCAACATTTGTATCATTAGGATTTGAAACCTTAGCTTCTAACTCTGCTATATCATTATTAAGTGATTCTAAATTTTCTTTATCTGTATCTAGGTAAACAGCTTCAACTTTAAGCTTTTCTATTTCTTCTTTTATTTGTGCTACTTTCATATTTTTTCTTGTATGATTCCAAGTAACTCAGTTGATTGCTTGTTTAATTCATCTAGTTCTAAAGTTATTTTTTCAACTCTTTCTTTAGCTGCAATACCTTTAGCTTGTATATCTTTTAGGACCTTAGATTTATTTAAATTAAAGTTTTCTAATAACTCTTGTCTCTTAGCTTCTATATCATTAGTTTCAAAGGCTCTTTTACAAGTTGGACACTCTGTTTCTATAGAACTTGTATCTAAGTTTTCTTCTTTCTTATTCCCAAATTCAGCTCTTAATTTATTCATTTCATTTACAAGTGTGTCTTTTTGATAATCCTTAGATTTCTTTTCATTATCAACAGTTATAAGTTTCATTCTAAATTCATTAACTTCATTTTCAGCAACTCTTAACTTGTCCATTAGCTCTAATTTCTTAGCTCCACCTCTATTGATAGCTTGTTGATTTATTTCTTGTATTCTTTGTTTCATATAGAAGATAGTTTCTTTATCTTTTAAAATTTGCTCGTTTGCTTTACTGCTATCTAAAAGTTTATCTTCTGTATATTCTAGTAAGTCATTAAGTTCATTGACTTCACTTTTTATATCCTTAAAATCTATGTCAACTATGCTTCTATCACATTCATTTATTCTTACTGGTATATCTTTCTTTCTATCTCCAAGCTTCTTTATAGTAGCTTTTTTACTTTTCATAACCGTTTCTATGTCTTGGCTTGCTAACTCTGCTCTTAAAGGTTCTAATTCATTTTTACTATCTATAACTTGGTCTGTTGTTATATCTCCTGCAACTTCTAATATAAGTTGTCTAGCATCTTTCCAGTTAAGTGAATCACTAAAGTAATATGGGTTAGTTAGTAGCTTAAATTGTTTTTCATCTGCTATTTCAGATATTTTATTTTGATACTCTGTTTTTTTAACTGGCACATCGTTTATTTCATATATAGTTTCATTACCAGTAAATGTTTTTTCAGCTTCTCCACGTTTCTTAGTCCATTTCTCTTTATATATCTTAGTAAGCTTAATCTCTGTTCCATCTATATCTAAAACTGCTGTTACTGTTGGATTTAATCCTCTTATTACAGTGTTATTTTCATCCAGTGGCTTTATCTCAAAAGTAGTTCTATTCTTGCTGTCCTTATCAAACATCACCCAGTTAAAAGCATCGAATATACTTGTTTTACCTAATGCATTTTCTCCTTGGATGTTAGTTACTTTTGAAAAATCTATTTCTAGTGATCTTATCCCTTTAAAATTCTCTATACTTAACTTTCTTAAAAATATTGAACTCATATTTATCCTCCTGTGGTATACTATATTTACGATTTTTTAATTAAATTTTTTATTTTGAGCCTTTGCAGGCTCTTTTTTATGTCTATTTCTGTATTAACAAATTCTAATGTTTGCTCCCAAGCTTCTATTTTGTTTTTTAAACCTTCTGTATAGAAACTCATATAGTTTTCTTCTTTAGCTGGAATCTCTTTTTTAATTGCTTGATTAAACATATCTTGAGTTACTTCTATTTGTGTTTGTAATATTTCTTTTATCCTAAGTAAGCCATCCATTATCTATCACCTACTTTCAACTTGTAATCTACTAATTTTCTTACAAACCAAAGTGACTTTTCTTGAATAGTCATAGTTTGAAATTTTGATATGTTCATTTTATATCACCTACCTTGTCCTAAGTTTGTATATATAGCTACTATTTAAAAGTAGCTAATTTACCTTCTTTATATAACTTAAGAACAATTTCATAATTAACCGCATTTATTTCTTGTATGACTTGTTCTTTTTCTTCTTCTGTAAGTTCCCTTCCTAATGTCACACTGGGAGGAATGATTGTTACTATAGCTCTTTCATTTTCAGCCTTATATATCTCTCTCAATCCCATCACTCCTTCTATAAAATATATGTCTGATTAAAATTGTCCTATGCAAAAGCAACTTGGCTATTTAATAGTTTAATTTCTTCTTCTAAAGCTCTCGGTAATTTATAGTTATAAATAATCTCCTTTGCAAATTCTAAGTCCTTTCTTTTTATCTCTTCGCATCCTACTACATCGAATTCTCTGTGTATCTGCTTATATAAATCTGAAAATACTTTTCTACTTAATTTTTTATAAGCATTAGATTTCTTTCCTCCAAGTAGTGGAACTACAGTCTGATTCGCTAATTTTTTTAAAACTTTCGAATCAGATGGGAACAATGGCAAATCATCGAATTTTTGGTCTACTTTTTTATCAACTTCTTCTATCTTTTTATCCTGTTCCTCCAATGCTCTATATTGAAGTTTTAATAATTCCATAGTGCCCAATGGTTTGGATGGCTCTTTTAATCTATTTTCTAAAGCTTCTATATACTGTTGTGTTTTATATCTAACTAATGCACTTTCTTTATTTAGCATTTGCATTGTTCCTGCTTTACTCATTTGATAACATGGTCTTGATTCACCCTTTGCATCTATATATGTAACCAGCGAAAAATTTCCCCCGTTAATTATTCCTGCTTTTTCAAGTGATGCTATTTCATTTCTGACACTTTTCATAAAATCCTTGTGCTCTTTAACTGTCTCATTTCCTTCTTCTAATCTAAATTTGTTTATTAAGTCGACTACTTCTAAACTTGTAACTGTTGCTATTTCAGTTTTATTTATTGCTAATCTTTCCATCATTTGTTCCTCCTTAATTGCATATAAACTTCCCATTCGTTAAAAATAACTTTAAATAGATTGAATTTTCATTCTCATTAAGCGAATTAGGAAGTTAAAAAAATTTCTCTTATATCTTGATTAAAAAAATCTGCAATTGCTATTGCTTCTTCTATAGTGAATCTTCTCTCACCATTTTCTTTGCTAGAATATGTTGATGCAGATATGTTTAATGCTTTAGCTAAATCCTTTTGTCTTAAACCCCTTTTAGCTCTAAGTGACTTAAGAGTATAATTTTTCATACATTTCACCTCGATTCGCTTTTTGTGAATTTCTATATTATTAATATAATACTCATTTTGCGAATTGTCAATGCATTTTTAATAAAAAAATCTAAATTTGCGAATTAAATACTCAGAACGAGTATTTTGATATATTATATAGGTGTATTGGAGGTGATTTTGTTGGCATTTATAGAAGAAAAATTAATATTTGCGAATCGGTTGAGAGAAGAAAGAGAAAGATTAGGATTAATGCAAAAGGAGATGGCTCAAAAACTAGAGGTACCTCCTAATACTTATAATGGTTATGAAACTGGAAAGCGAAGCCCTAGCTTAGAGGTTGCTAGACATATTGCAGATACATTGGAGATATCTGTAGACTATCTCCTTGGAAGAACTGATAGAAGAAATATAACTAAAGAAAAATCAAAACTTGATACAAGCATAAAAACAATAGCAGCTCATAGATTAAGTGATATTGAAGACTTAGATGATGATGCTATTGACAAAATAAATGAATATATAGAATTTATTAGAATGCAACATAATAAAAAATAAAATAATGCACTATGGGGGAATATATGGGAATACTTGATTTCTTTAAGAAGAAGAAAGCTACTAAAAAGCATAATATTAGAACTTTAGCTAAAACTTCTAGTAATTCTCTGAATAACGATATTTTAAATATAGATTTAGAAGATACCGGAAGAATATTAAATAATTATATTAAAGGTAAACCTAATTCAAAACAACAATATAACGAATTGAAAAATAAGTTAAAGGAGTATGAAGCTCAAGAAAAGTTAAAACAAAATACTTTTAATGAGTATTATTCTAAGTTCCTAAAAGCTAAGGATTTGGAAAAAGCCGGTGAAATTGAAAAAGCCTTATCTGTATATATGGATGTAATAAATAATTATAATCCAGAAGGAAGTTCATATTATGAGAGACCAGCTATAATGTTAGAAAAAATCAGAGATTATAAAAGGGCTCTGTCTATAAGCATGATAGGCAAACAAAATCTCATAACTCGTAGTATAAATGAAAATAATATTGATATAAGTTATTTTGACAATAGAATAGCTAGGTTAGAAAGTAAAATTAAAAATCCACCTAATCCTAAATCTATAAAAAAGCAGATTCTAAAGAGGTCTCAGTACCTCCGTTGCATAAACCTGAAAATCAACTTTCTACTTATATTTCAAGTTGGAATATAAGTATTTCTTTGGAAGATCTACATCTTCTAATTATGATAAAGCTGTTTATCTCGCAAAACAGTCATCTAATTACTTTGAAGATGGTGAAGGTAAAAATATAATACATCAAGCTACATTCACATCTTCTGCTAATGATTATTTAAATTTCATAAAATTATATGAATTAGTAGGATCTTGGAAGTCATCATTTGTATTTATAAACGGAGAAATATCTGATAGAAAAATTATAGGGAAACTAAACTATTGTTACGGTGATAAGTGTCGTTCTGGTAATGATAAATTTTGTTATGGAGCTAGTGAGTTTACAACTAACCCATTTGGTTGTCATAGGTTGCAAGTAAGTGAACATAACAATCCTTGGTGGAGTTTCGGAATGTTAGACACTAAAGGAATATGGCATGTTGATAAGGATGCTATACTTAATAGAATTAATCAATATTATGTACCTTATAAAAACTGTCCTTCTTTTTCTTATGAAAAAATAATGTTTAATTTAAATAACTTACCTAATACTATTAACCCTAAAAAAGACTATAATTGGGATGTTATCGAGGATAAAATTTATCCTTCAAGTTTTGGCATAAGTATAAATTTAAACGATATTTAAAATGATTATTTTTTATTAAGTTTCAAAGTTAAAAATAATACATAATCGAGCAGTATTTCTGCTCTTTTTTATACACTTTCAAAGAACATATGTTCTTTTATGTTAAGGGGGATTTATGACAAAATTAGAAAAACTATTTAATTTGGCCGAAAAAGAAGGCATTGAAATATATTATAAGGATTTGAAAATTTTAGGTTTTTTGGGATTATATGTAGAGTGTTACGAATCACCTTCTATGATACTATTAGATGATTCTTTAAAAAACAATGATGAAAAAGCATATAAAATATTATTAGAAGAATTAGGTCATCACTATACAAGTTGTGGGGACTCTATTAGTTGCGTTGATACTTATTTAGATAAACTTAAAATCAATAAGTGTGAAATAAAAGCTGAAAAATGGCTGTGTCACTATTTAATATCTACTTTTGATTTAATTGATGCTATAAATAAATACCCTACATCTGTAGAAGATATATGCGACTATTTAAATGTTGATATTGAAATGTTACTAAGTAAGCTTAAGTTTTTATCTTTAGAAACTAAATCTTTACACTTAGGTAATGATAGGTTTATTTCCTTAACTAATCTTCCTAATATGTTTATCTATGATATGTCTATCATTAAATATATTTGATATATTCTATAGTTTTAAAAACTAAAATATAGTATTAGTTATTTTATATCATAAAGGAGGTATACATAATGCGTTGTGCTATATATTTGAGAAAATCTAGAGCTGATGAAGAAGCCGAAAATAAAGGCGAGTTTGAAACTTTAAGTAGACATAGATCTACTCTTTTAAAAGTAGCAAAAGAACAACAACTGAATATAGTTGAAATCAAAGAAGAACTTGTATCTGGAGAAAGCATACAGTATAGACCTAAAATGTTAGAACTTTTAGATGAAGTTAAACAAGGATTATACGATGCAGTGTTAGTTATGGATATAGATAGACTTGGTAGAGGTAACATGCAGGACCAAGGATTAATTTTAGAAACTTTCAAAAAGTCTAAAACTAAAATTATAACTCCTAGAAAAACATATGATCTAACCAATGAATTTGATGAGGAATACTCAGAGTTCGAAGCCTTTATGGCTCGTAAAGAACTTAAATTAATAACTAGACGTATGCAAAGAGGTAGAATAAAAAGTGTTGAAGATGGAAAGTTTATAGCTTCTAAACCGCCTTATGGGTATAAGTTTGTATTCAATGAAAGTGGTAATAAATCAATGGTTATAGATCAAGATAAGGCCGATGTCGTAAAATTAATATTTAATCTTTATATAAATGGAAATGGAGCTAATAAAGTAGCTAATCATTTAAATGCACTAGGATTGAAAACTACCACAGGTAGAACGTGGTATGACAAAGGTGTTAGAGATATTATAAAGAATAAAGTTTACTGCGGTTATGTTGTATGGAATAGAGTTGAAAGAACCAAAGAATATTATAGAAATAGACCAGCTGGTGAAGTTTTAGAATCTAAAGGTATTCATGAACCTATAATAAGCGAAGAAACTTGGAATAAGGCTCAAAAAATGCTTAAAGGTAATGCTATATCCCCTACTGCTGTATTTAAAGAAATAACTAATCCTCTAGCAGGTTTAGTTGTATGTAAGTGTTGTGCCCATACTATGATTGCAAGAAGCGCAAGTACAACAAAAACCGGTTATGAAAAGTTTCTTAGATGTGTTAATTGCAGTGATAATAGAGGGATAAAACTTGATATAGTGGAAGAAGAAATTATAAATAACCTCAATCAGTTCGTTATAAACTATAAAGCTGATTTTAATGGCATCGAATACTCTAGTTCTAATAATGATAACTTAGCAAGTTTAAATAAGATATTACGTACACTTGAAAATGAAGCATCTACCTTGGTATCTCAAAAAGAAAATCTACACAATTTACTAGAACAAGGAATTTACGATATAGATACTTATTTAGATAGATCTAAAGTTTTATCAGATAAAATAGAAAAGAATAAAACTAATATTAATAATATAAAAAATGAAATTCTAAATGAAGAAGAATCTAGTCTTTTAATTGAAGGTACTATTCCTCTTATAGAACATGTTTTAGAACTATATTATACTGAAACTTCTTTTGCACAAAGAAATAAGTTATTAAAAAGCATTATAGACAAAGTAATTTATTATAGAAAACCAGGTTCAAAGAAATCTAAGGTGGAAATTACAATCCATCCAAAGATAGAATAAAACTGATATAAACAAACCGATAACCAATTCAACGTTTTATCAGGTTCATTTGCCGGTGGTGAAGGTGATTATGTTGCATTATTTGAACCTGCTGCTTCTGAAATAGAAAAGCAAGGTAAGGGCTATGTAGTAGCTTCTATTGGTGAAGAGTCTGGACTTATTCCTTACACTGCTTATTCTGCACCTAAAGATTATATAAAGGATAATAAAGAAGTAATCCAAAGATTTACAAATGCAGTTTATAAAGGTCAAATATGGGTTAAAAATCATACAGCTGAAGAAGTAGCTACAGCTATAGAACCTTTCTTTACAGATTTCGAGAAAAAAGATTTAGTATCAGTAGTTGAAAGATATAAATCTATAGATGCGTGGTCTTCTGACCCTGTATTAAAAGAAGATAGTTTAAATCTTTTAATGAATGTAATGGAAGAAGCTAATGAACTTGATAAAAAAGCTCCTTATGAAAAAATAGTTGATACAAGTTTTGCTAATGAAAGTATCAAAAATATAAAATAATTTAGTAACATAAATAGTAATAATTTAATATACTTTAATATATACTAATATTAGTATATATTGGATTCGACCTTACTATAATAATTCTACTCCTATTTATTATAGGCGAATACCTTCTAAGGGAAAAGCTTGTCTTTTTAAAGATAATCTTTTCCCTTTTTTAATTAAGATAGTATATAATTTTATTATAGGGATAGGGGGAATATTATGAATAGAGTTGATGAAAGAGATCTTATATTTTCAAGGGCTAGCTATGAAAAGAACTCACCTGCTTATAATGATTATTATGAAAAAAATCCAGATAAAAAAGCTATAGATGATAGTATCAGGTCTAGACCAGAACTTTGCGGAGAAGGTACTATGACATACAATGAAGTTAATTCTCCTATGGCGTCTTCTGCATTTGAATTTTTATCAGATATTAAACACCTCTGTGAAGGACAAGTTAATGATACAAAAGTTGAAGTTAATAAAAAAATTATAACTAAGCGTATTAAAGGTTTTGCTTCACATTACGGAGCTAAATTAGTTGGAATTACAAAACTTAAAGATTATCATTTTTATACTCATAGAGGTAGACATGAAGATGTTTACGGAAAAAAAGTAGATCTTAATCATAAATATGCTATAGTTTTTGCAGTTCCAATGGAAAAGGATATGATAAATAGAGGTCCTATGCTAGCTGAAGTGGTTGAAACAAGTAAAGCTTATGTAGATGTTTCAGTTATAGGTATGATTCTTAGTTACTATATAAGAAATTTAGGATATGATGCTAGAAATCATATGGATTCAAACTACCTTTTAATGCCGGTTTTAATAGCTAGAGATGCAGGTCTTGGTTGTATTGGAAGGAATACAATTCTTACAACTAAAGAATATGGTTCTTGTATAAGACTTGGAGTTGTAACTACAGATTTAGATTTAGATGAAGATTCACCTATGGATTTTGGTTTAGATGATTTTTGTAGTGTATGCAAAAATGTTCTTATAACTGCCCTTCTACTTCTTTATCTAATGAGTCGACTAAAGAGTTTGATGGGGTTTATAACTGGAAAATAGATGCCGAGTCATGTTATATAAAGTGGAGATACCTAGGAACTGACTGTGGAATATGCATTGCTGTTTGTCCATTTTCTCAGCAATTAGAAAGTATAAAAAATATATATACATTTAAAGATAACTTACCTGCTATAAAAGAGGTTCTTCAGGAATATACTAAAAAATTTGGTAAAAGACCATTTGTACCTGGGAATCCAAATTGGATGAGATAATTTCAGCCGTCTAAATAATATTTTAACATATTATTAGACGGCTATATAATTGAATTCTTTAATATCTTCACCACTTAGCAAAATGATTTTCACACCACCCTATTTCATCATTAAAATTAATTTTTCTATCTTTATACATTACATATCCACTTAAGTATCCTACCATTTGTTTCAAATTATATTTAAATACTTTTATATTATCAGGCTTTATATCACTAATTATAGGCTTAAATTTTAAATTTACTTCATCATGTCGAGTTGATTTTATATATATGATTCCATCATCGTTATAATTGAAGTTAACATCGCTATCAAATTTATATATCTTGTCATCAATCTTTAACGCATTTTCATTTACACCTGTATAATCAGTGTACTTTGATCCTAAGTTTATAGATATATGTTCATGCTTTTCATTTGTAAAATAACTAGTTAACCATTCTCTATCACACTGTCGTTTTAAAACACCTCTACCATAATCTATAAAACATCTTGAATCGCTTAAATCATACTTCTGGTTACCTATTCTTAATATCCCTTTAGTTATTAAGTTCATATGCTTTGATGTGTAATGAAAATGTTCTATGTCCCATGGAATAAGTATATTTAATGATTCATAATCTAAGTATATAGTTGAGGTAATATCAAAATTATCTATTTTTAAATCCAAATTTAAGTAACCTGAACTTCTTAATATATTTATAAATTTACGTTTCCCTTTGTAATGTGCATATGAGTTTATTTTATCATCAATCACAATATATTTAATTATAGGATGTCTATATATTTTACTTATTTTTATATTATCTTTTAAATTGTAAAAGTCTGCATGTATAATTGAACAATGTCCTAAATCTGATATTACAAAGTTAAATATAAAATCTTTCCCTATCCAAACATATTGATTCCATTTCTTTTTCTTTAGACAGCTTTGATTTATAGAACAATCTTTAAATGGTATATCATTCCATCCAATAGCATACTCATTTAAAAATCCATTATTATCACATATAGATTTATTATCTCTTACTCGCCTCATGCCATTCCCCCTTTATATAAATATAGTTATTAAGTTAGTATATTATTCTTTTTAAAAAAGTTACACTATAAATAAAATTTATCTTAACTAAGTCAATTTAACTAACTATATACAAAAAAGAGGCTCCTTAAAAAGTTAGTATAAATTATGTTCTCATACTAACTTTCAAAGGCCTCTTTTTTTTATGCATTTTTATAAATATACAATGCTTCTACTCTAGCACAATAAATTTCCTTTTTATCATATCCTATATATTTTGCATATTTTCAATTTTTTCTTTTTTCAATTTCTATATCGCAACCTATGATTCT
>NZ_JAIXHU010000026.1:0-46223 GCF_025671395.1 Paraclostridium sp. AKS73
AAAAATTATATATAATAATATATATATTAAATGGGTAAACTTTTTAATATTTTGTTACATTATAGATATTAATTGCAGATAAAAAAGGAGTGTGTATATATATGCGCAGATATAACTTTAAAGAAATCAATGATGTTTATGGAAAAATTAGCCCTTTTGAATTTAAAGATAAGTTAATCAAGCTTGCTAAGTTCAGAGCTATGGAAAGCGGAAGAAGAGTTTTAGATGCTGGTCGTGGTAATCCTAACTGGACAGCAGCAACACCTCGTGAAGCATTTTTTACATTTGGACAGTTTGCCGTTAACGAAACTCGTAGAACTTGGAACGAAGGTGATTTAGCTGGTATGCCAAAAAAAGAAGGAATCGCTACTCGTTTTTATCAATATATTTATGACAATTTAAATATGCCTGGAGCTAGTTTAGCTAAGAATATTGTTGATTATGGAATAGAAGAATTTGACTTTGATCCAGACTCTTGGGTATTTGAATTAGCTGATGCAATAATAGGTGATAACTATCCATCTCCTGATAGAATACTTGTTCATATAGAGCAAATAGTTACTAAGTATTTAATAAAAGAAATGAAATATGATACTAAAAAGGGTGGACCTTTAAGTATATTTGCGGTAGAAGGTGCAACAGCTGCTATGTGTTATATATTCGATTCTTTAATGGCTAATGAGTTATTAAGAAAAGGCGATAAAATAGCTATCATGACTCCTATATTTACACCTTATTTAGAAATCCCACATTTACCAAGGTACAATTTTGATGTAGTTTTCGTAAATGCTGATGAAATAGATGAAAGTAATAATCACACTTGGCAATATTCTAAAAAAGAATTAGAAAAACTTTGTGATAAATCTATAAAAGCTTTATTCATAGTTAATCCTAACAACCCAGCATCTATAGCACTAGATGAAAATAGTTGTAATAATTTAGTAGATGTAGTTACAAACCATCATCCTAACTTAATGATAATATCTGACGATGTTTATGGAACTTTTGTACCTGGATTTAAATCTTTAATGGCTAGCTTACCTTATAACACTATAGGCGCTTATTCATTCTCTAAATACTTTGGTGTTACTGGCTGGCGTTTAGGTACTTTAGCTTTACATGAAAATAATGTATTTGAAAAACTTATAAATGAATTACCTGATGATTTAAAAGCATCTGTAAATAAACGTTATAGCGATATGAGTTTAAACCCAGATAAAATATCATTTATGGACAGAATAGTTGCAGATAGTAGGATGGTTGCGCTTAACCATACTGCTGGTTTATCAACTCCTCAACAAGTTCAAATGGCATTTTTCTCAGCATTCGCTTTAATAGATAAAGATGATAACTATAAAAGCGTCAATATATCTATATGTAAACGTAGACAAAAGCTTTTCTATGATGCATTAGGAGTAGATTTAATTGAAAACGAAAATGATGCTTCTTATTATGTAATATTCGATATAATGAAGTGGGCTACAAATAACTACGGTGAAGATTTTGCTAATTTTATAAAAGACAATTATAAGCCTGCAGATATGTTGTTTAAGTTAGCTAATAATTACTCTATAGTTTTACTAAGTGGACATGGATTCTTTGGACCTGAGTGGTCTGTCAGGGTTTCATTAGCAAACTTAGATGACGAATCTTACACATTCATAGGAAATTCAATAAAAGAAGTATTAAGTTTTATGTATATACATGGAAAAAAATAAATAACATAAAAAGACTTCTAAATTAGAAGCTTTTTTAATGTTATTTATTTTTATTATTTAATCTTTCTTCCCATAAAGTTGCATTTTTTATGCCAAGTTTTATTGGGTTAAAGTCAATTTTTTCTCTAGGTATTCCAAGTTTCTTTTGCTCTTCATAATCTTTTAGTGCTATAAGTGCTGGTTTTGAAATTATTAATATTGCAATTATATTTATCCAGGCCATAAGTCCTACGCCTATATCCCCTAAAGTCCAGGCTACTGTAGATGTTTTAACACATCCATAATATGTTGATGCTAATATAGCTACTTTTAATATATTTATCAATATCTTTTTAGTGCTTTCATTATTATTCAAAATTCGCTTTGATAAATAAGCTAAGTTAACTTCTGAAATATAGTAATATGCCATAAGTGTCGTAAATGCAAAGAAGAAAAGAGCTACAGCAACAAATGCTGATCCAAATCCAGGTATCAATGTATCTACCGCACTTTGTGTAAATGCAGGCCCAACTTCAACACCATGTAAATTTTGAACAATCAATTGATTACTTGCGCCATATACATTGTATTTACCTGTCATTAATAACATAAATCCAGTAGCTGAACAAACAAACAATGTATCTACATATACAGAAAATGCTTGAACAAACCCTTGTTTAGCAGGATGAGATACTTCTGCAGCTGCAGCTGCTTGTGGACCTGTACCTTGCCCAGCTTCATTAGAATATACTCCACGCTTTACTCCCCAAGCTATAGTAGAACCTAAAATACCTGCGAATGCCTGCTCTGTTCCAAATGCTGATTTAAATATTAAAGATACAACTTCTGGTAATTTTTCAATATTTATAGCTATAATAACTAATGCCATTAATATATATGCTAAACCCATAAATGGTACTATAAGTTCTGCAAAAGAGCTGATTCTTTTAATTCCACCAAATATAATTAATCCAAGTAGTATTATAATCACTAATCCAGATATAGACTTACTTATCCCAAATGCATTTTCTATTCCCGCTGAAATTGAATTTGATTGTACACCTGGAAGAAAAATTCCCATAGCAATTAAAGTTGCTACTGCAAATAATATAGCATACCATTTAACACCCATACCTTTTTCAATATAGTATGCAGGTCCACCTCTATACTCACCGTTATCTTCTTCTTTGTAAATCTGAGCTAATGTAGATTCCACAAATGCCGATCCAGCTCCTAAAAATGCAATAGCCCACATCCAAAATAAAGCTCCTGGACCTCCCATAGCAATAGCTGTAGCAACACCTGCTATATTTCCAGTACCTATCCTTCCTGCAAGTGATGTACAAAGCGCTTGAAATGACGATATACCTTTATCAGATTTTTCACCCTTTGCTAAAAGTACTACCATGTCATTTAAGTGTCTAACCTGTAAGAATCTTGTTCTTAACGAGAAATACAATCCTGTTCCTAAGCATAATGCAATAAGTGCATTACTCCATAAAACGTTGTTGATGGAATTTATTATACTTTCCATAAGCCCTCCTATATATTTTAGAAATTTTTAATTTCTTATATAGAATATATTCAGACTTATGAATTTGTTTCCATTTTTTCTTTCATTTTATATAGTTTATTAATTAACTATCGTCTCAGGCTGTACCTTATTTGGTATCTACCAATTTTACATTCACCACATTTTAATCTCTCTGTTATTTCACTTTTATTCTTACCAAAAAAATTCGCACAGTCGTCTAATGACTTAAACACATCTATAACTTCATTTTTTTTATCTACAAGCTCAATTTTTTTCTTACCCCCACGACGAATTATTTTGCCATATTTTTTATAATAATCATCATATTCATCATCCATTATTTCAAATTTATAGTGCATATGAACTGGTTCTATTTTTTCGCTACATAGAATTTCTTCTCTTTTTTCTTCATCCATATCAGGATTCCATAATTCATTATGTAAAAAATTAAATATTTCAACTATATTTTTATCTCCCATAGATTTATTGCTTACATCTAATTTAAGCTTTTTACTTAAAAAGTTTACAGCTTCTCCAAAAAATCAGTATATCCATATTCTAAGTTTTCTTTTATGTATTGAATTGGAACACCTAATGATTTACTACACTCTTTATAACTTTCAAATATACTTTCATCATTTGTGTAAACATCTATAGCTTTTATTCTTTTTTCTCTTTGTATCTTTATTGATTTTACGTATTGTTTTTCTTCTTCCGGAATTTCTACTGTAATATTTTCTTCTTTAGTTATATTTATATTATCTTCACAGTTCATTTGTTTTTTACAGTAACTTGTTCGTCTGATTGTATATTCCAAACTTCTTCATTTTTTATTTCAACTACTTCTTCAGTCGTATTATTTTCTAATTCTTCGATATTTAAAGTTGTATCTACATCTTCATTTATTTCTAAGCTTTGAGAATCAATTCCATCAATCTTTTCTTCTAGGCTATCTTTAACTTCAACTTCTTCTGTAGATATTTTTTCTTCTTTAGTAACTTTTATAAAATTTAATAATTTCTTGAACAATACTTGTACCTCCCATGTCTTTTGTATCTTTAATTAGCTTTAGTACTATTATAGTATACTAAATATTTGTTTATTTATATATAAAAATATACTCATTGTCAAAATAAGTATATTTATATATAAATAAATGCACCTACTAAATTAATAGCAGGTGCATTTTTTATAATATAGCTAAAATATTAGCTTGCTTTTCTATTATTATCACTATTCTTTACATGTTTCTTTTCATATCTACTATATAAGAAGAATCCAAATACTCCGAATATTACTGGTCCAGCTATCATAGTTAATGTTTTACTTAATCCTGCTGGTGAAGATAATGTTGGTTCTATTATAGTGAATACGTTAGCAAATCCAACTAATATACCTATTATTACAGCAAAAGTTGTTGCCATTCCTACACTCTTATAAACTACGAATGCTTTGTCAACTTTACCTTCTAATTGCTTTTTCTTAAATGCAGGGAATGCACTTGATAAGAATAAGTAAGGTATTGTCATTGCAACATTAGTCATAAGTACTAGTAAAGCGAAGAACTCACTTGCACTCTTACCTCCAAATGATACTAAAAGTATCATAGCTACAACTATTATAGCTTGAACTTTCATAGCATTTATAGGCATTCCGTCTTTTATTTCTCCTAATTTACCAGGCCATACTTGCTTTGGTGCCCCTTCTATAAGAGTCTTTAATGGAGAGTAAGTTAATGTGAAGAATGCTCCTGATAATGCTAAGAACATTGATAATCCAACGAATCTAGCAACCCAAGCACCCATAGTTAATGCTACTGATTGACTAGTTCCAAATGCTATACCTAATTGATATCCTAAGTTTTGCATTAATACATAAGCAACGTTAGCCATATTTACATCACTTGATGATAATATATCACTCCAGTTAGTAAATGTACCACAAGCAAATATACCTATTGCATATCCTACAGATATTACTATAGCTGCTAAAGTAAGACCTTTAGGGAAAGTTTTTTCAGCATTTTCAGTTTGGTCAACTAATCCACCTAAAACTTCTAATCCTCCAAATGCAAATATTGCAAATGTTAAGAATGATAATACAGTTACAGGTGTTTGATAAGCTGGGTTTGGAGAGTTTGTAAACGCTTTAACAACATTTGTTACAGGCTCTGCAAATTGTCCTTTGTTCATTATTACAACTAAAACCCCACCTACTAATAAAACTATATTTAATAATGCAACTGCTGTACCACCTATAGAAGTAACCTTAGTTATCTTCTCTATACCTTTAGTTGATACATAAGTAACTAATATTATCCATAATGCTCCAAGTATTCCTAGTGTTTGAACTGAACTTAATCCAAATAAAGACCAGTTAGCTGTAGCATCATATCCAAATATTGCGTTTGATAGTGGAACCCATAAAGTTGATGCAACGTTTACCATCCATACAATATAAGATGCATACCACATAAATGTTCCTACGAATGCATATTTAGGTCCTACAGATTTTTCCATCCATGAATACATACCACCTGATTCTTTTTTGAATGCAGATCCGTATTCAGCCATCATAAATGCATACGGTATAAAGAATAAAATTGCACTTAATAAATACCAAGGTATTGCTGCGTATCCCATTAGGAAAAACGCTCTCGGCATGTTAGCAAACCCAAATACAGATGTGAATATCATAAGTACTAGGGGCACTAATGTTAATTTTTTAGCATTGTTAGTATTTCCTGCCATTTGTTTTCCTCCTCATGAAGTATAATAATACTGTTTACATCAAAGGTTATTTTGTTAGATTTCTATCTATTTAAATGTTTAACCTTTTCCGCTTTACATATAATATCATAATTCTACAAACTTTCCAATACTTTTTAACTTAAATTGAATTTTCAGATTTTATTAACTTTATTTAACAAAACCTACATTTTACCTTATATAAATACCTATTTTTTATTTTTAATATTATTTATTATTTCCTCTATATTCTTAATTATTTATATGTATAATTTTTCATTTTTTATTTTAAAATAACTTTAAAATTTAATTTTAAAGTTTGATTTTAAAATAAAAAAATAGAGGTTAAAACCTCTATTTTCTACACGCTTAAATCTATTTTCATTCCTATAGAATCTTTATATTCGCTTATAGCTGGATTTATTACATCCTCAACAAACTCAACAACTTGTTTTGGAGCTCTCCCTACGAAGTTTTTAGGATCCATTATTGATAAAATTTCTTCTTTTGACATTTTAAATGTATCGCAATCTAAAAGAATTAACTCTAACAAGTTATTATCTTTTCCTTCTTGCTTTACTCTTTTGGCAGCTTGCATTGAGTACTCTCTTATAACTTCATGTAATTCTTGTCTATCTCCACCTCTTTTTACAGCCTCCATAAGAATAGTCTCTGTAGCCATAAAAGGTAATTCTTCATTTATATGCTTATTTATTATACTTTCATAAACAACAAGACCATTAGTTACATTTATACCGATTTCAAGTATAGCATCTACTGCCATAAAAGCTTGAGGTATAGCTAATCTTTTGTTTGCAGAGTCATCTAAACTTCTTTCTAACCATTGAGTAGCTTGTACTAATGCAGGACTTAAAGATTCCCCTATAACAAACTTAGATAATGAAGCTATTCTCTCACTTCTCATAGGATTCCTTTTATATGCCATTGCAGACGATCCGATTTGATTTTTTTCAAATGGTTCTTCTAACTCTTTTAAACTTTGTAAAAGTCTTATATCATTAGTCATCTTATGCATACTTTGAGCTATTCCTGATAAAATAGATATAACTTGGTAGTCTAATTTTCTAGTATATGTTTGTCCGCTTACTGCATATGATGCTTTATAACCCATCTTATCACATACAAGTTTATCCAGTTCTTTTACTTTTTCATCATCACCTTCAAATAGACTTAAGAAACTAGCCTGTGTTCCAGTTGTTCCTTTTACACCTCTAAGCTTCATATTTTCTATTCTAAAGTTTAAATCTTCTAAATCTATTAATAAATCTTGAGCCCAAAGACATGCTCTTTTTCCTACTGTTGTAAGTTGAGCTGCTTGGAAATGAGTAAATCCTAAAGTTGGTATATCTTTATTCTCTAAAGCAAACTCTTTTAAATTATTTATTAAGTTTACTAATTTTATTCTTATAAGTTTTAATGCTTCATTCATTTGAATTACATCAGTGTTGTCTCCAACATATGCACTAGTTGCTCCTAAATGTATTATTCCTTTAGCACTATCACATTGTAATCCATAAGCTTTTACATGACTCATAACATCATGCCTTACTTCTTTTTCTATTTTTCTAGCTTCATCAAAATTTATATTATTTATATTAGCTTTTAATTCATTTATTTGTTCATCTGTTATATTAAGCCCTAACTCTTTTTCTGATTCAGCTAATGCAACCCAAAGTTTTCTCCATGTAGAAAATTTGCATTGTGGAGAAAATATATAACTCATATCTTTACTGCAATATCTATCTATTAATGGATTTGCATATGTACTATATTTATTTTCCATTCTATTTAGCACCTTCCTTGTGTCTTTATATTATTATTATAATTTTAATTATATATAATTAAACGAACAATAACAAGTTATTTTTTATTTATGTTCATTTTGTCACTCGATATAATATAATCGATACTCTCACTATCTACAAAGTTAAGTACATATTTATATCTTATTGCATAGTATTTGTCACTCCAACCAAGTTGATTTTTCACTTCTTCCTCTCCAGCACCAAGTCTTAAACTTATAGCTGCAAATGAATGTCTAAAATCTTTTGCTGAATAATTACTAAGCCCTGCCATATCTAAAGCTTTTTTCACAATTATTCTTACATTTCTATCTGTTATAGAATTTCTTTGTTGGCTAGTGAACACAAAATCTTCTGTTGGCATTATGCAAGACGGCAGTCCTTGATATATTCTATATTCTTCTATTTTAGAAAAGCAATGTGGATGTAGCTTTACAACCCTTTCCTTTCTGCCTTTTCCTAATCTTACATATGCATTGTTATTTTCATCAACCATCAAGTCTTTCCACTTTAAATTTACTAATTCATTTAATAAACATCCAGTGGTTATAAGAAATACCATTATTAATCTATCTCTCATGTTTAATCTAGGCAACGTATCTATAATTTGGTTTATTTCTTGAATGCTAAGTACGTCATCCTTAGTTTTTATTCTACTTACTTTTGGTTTTTTAACTAGCTTAAAAGGGTTAATTTCTATGTACTCTTCATTTTTCATGTAATTATAAAAACTATGTAAGTAACTATATATTTTTTCTGATGTAGATTTTGCATAGTTATCTTTTACAAACTCTATAAACCCACTACAATCTTCTTTAGTTACGCTTACTAAGTCTTTATTATTTACATATTTTTTAAATAATATAACTTTGCTTAAATAGTCATGCTTGGTTGCTGGATTATGCTTTTTTGAAAATCCTTTAAAGATTTCATACTCATATTCATTTAAAATTATATTTTCTTCCATACTTAGTCCCCCTGTCTTTTTATAGTTATTAACTTTCTAACTTATTTTTAAATACCTTTTAAAATATTGAATATATTTATTAATATTGGTATACTTTAACGTATGGTAAAATTAGTTTAAATTAGGAGGTAGTTAAAATTGTTAGAAATTTTTAAAGCCATTATACTTGGTATAGTTCAAGGTATAACTGAGTGGCTGCCTGTAAGTAGTACAGGTCATCTTATATTAGTTGAACAATTCGTTAAATTTGATTTATCACAGGTGTTTGTAAGCACATTTATGGTTGTAATCCAATTAGGTTCTATACTTGCTGTATTAACACTATATTTTAAAAAATTAAATCCTTTAGATTCTTCTAAAACAGAAAAAGAGAAAAAGGATACAATTAACTTATGGATTAAGGTTATTATAGCAGTAATTCCATCCGGAATACTAGGTGTTTTATTTGATGATGCTATAGACTCATTATTTTTCAACCCTACAACAGTTTCAATAACTCTTATAGTTTATGGGGTTATAATGATATTAATTGAGAACAGAAATAAAAAACCTAAAGTTAATGATTTTTCACAGCTTACATATAAATTAGCTCTAGGAATAGGACTATTCCAATGTTTAGCTTTAATCCCAGGTACTTCAAGATCTGGATCAACTATTATAGGTGCTGCATTATTAGGTGCATCTAGATATGTAGCTGCTGAGTTTTCATTCTTCTTAGCAATACCTACAATGTTTGGTGCAAGTGCACTTAAACTTTATAAAACTGGTGCTGCCTTCTCTGGATTTGAATGGTTAGTATTAGGTGCAGGATTTGTAACAGCATTTATAGTTTCTGTATTTGCTATTAAATTCTTAATGGATTATATCAAGAAACATGACTTCAAGGCATTTGGTTACTATAGAATAGTACTTGGTGTAATAGTATTTGCATACTTTACATTTTTAATATAAATAAAAGAAGCACTATGTGCTTCTTTTATTTTTTTGACTCTACTAATAACCTTATTATGTCACTTGCACCTTCATTAAAAGTAGTTATAATACTTAAGTAATCTGTAGCTCTATTTATAGCAAGATATACTTTATTTAGATCTCCTACAAAGTCATTCACTTGATAATCTTGATTTATATCATTAATACTATGGTTATATAGCATTTCTAATTCACAAAATATAATAGCTTTATATTCTAAATTTTTTATAGTATAGATATTTGCTATCGTAACTCCCGCTTTTTTTGCTACATTAGTTAATTCATCGTCCCCATATATATATGGTATTTCATTTTCTTCCAAATCTTTTTTAACATATATTGAAAATATATAGTTTTCCCATTTTTTAACTTTTTCTTATTAAAAGGATATACAATTGCTATATCAGAATAACTAAGTCCCTTTTGTGTAGTTAAATACTCAATTTCCCATATTACAGAACTTATTTGTTCTTCTATATCCGAAACTTTTATTATATCTACAGCCTTATTACTCTTTCTAATATAGTTTGATAAATAATACATATTATTTGCAACCTTAGGTCTTATACTCTTTATATAATCATTTGAATTTTTATCAAAATTATTTACAAACTCAACTAAATTATTACTTTGTCTATAGTTATCATTTAATTGTATTGTATCATTAAACTGTATATGGTCCCAAGAGTTTTTAAATATACTTAAATTACTAAATATATTTAGCCCTTTGCACTCAAATGCATTAAATATATACTTAGATTTATACAGGAAGCTTCTTATGAAATCAATCTGTTCAGGTTCGAAGCATTCAATTTCATCTATAAATATTCCTTTAAACATACTTTTATTTTTTATAGTATTTTTAGCTTGTAAAACAAGGTTTTTATATACCTTATCAGGAGTATTTTTTAGCATATTGTAATCAAACACCAAGTTGTATGCTTTTGCTAATTTAAATAAGAAAGATGTAAATGTATGAATTTCTATATTATTATTGTCTTTATATAAAATATCCAATCTTTCTTTTAGCTCATTTCTAAGTTGTTTTGTATAAGTGAATATTACAAATTTATGGTGTGGGTATATTCTAGCTAATTTTATAGCTTTAGCTAATAATATAGTAGTTTTCCCACATCCAGATGCTCCTTTGTATAAGGTGTCTCCATATTTAACCGAAGCTACTTTCTCAACTTGATTTCTTTCTAGCATAGTAGCTGTATAGCTATAATCTTCATTTGAAAAAGATATTTTCTTTAGATTTTTATTTAAATTAAGATTATTATTTATCACGTAATATTCAGGGCAAATTTGTAACATGAATAAATTAAGTAAAATTTCATCATTTGGATTTCCTAAATATTCATCTATGCTAATTTCATAGTTCATTATTTTGTATAGCTTCTCTTTATCTATTATATTATTTTCTACAAAGTCATTATCTCCATTATCATATATAGATACGTGGGGCATTATAAATATGTAGTTATATTCAATATCATTACCTATTTTGCTCATTTGCTTTCTTAAAAGATCATATTCTTCTTCCATTACCTCTAACAATTCATCTTCTAAGAGCATAAATAAATCTTCTGTTGTATCCATAAACTTTATAAACAAAACTCTTTTATCTTTTATATATAGAAGATCTGTATTTATTCCTTTAAAAGGAGTCACCTTTGGCACTACATTAGCTTCCTCTTTCATACTTTGATAAAAAACCTTTTCAAATTCTTTTATCTTTAATGCATCTAGCTCGGAATTTATATTTATGTACTGGCTCAATTTCTCATCCCCCTCATTTTATATAATTATATCATTTTAAATAGTTTTTTGCTATATTGATATATTTAATATATTATTTCCATTTATTATTTCCATGAAACATCCTTATTACTCTTTTTTTATAATAATTTTCTTAAACGTAAAAATAGGTAGCTATTTAAAGTACCTATTTTTTATGATTTATAGTGGCTTTCTAACCATATATTCATTTTTCTTCTTATTTCATTTTTCTTTACTTCTTCAAAGTCAGCATCATTTATACTATAACTTTGAACTAATTTGTCTACATTAGGAGGATACTCTAAGAAATTTCCATTTTTATTTTCAAATCCAATACTCATTATATCGTAATTATCTTCATTTTTATTCACAACAACTCCATATTCAACATCTTCATTTTTATTGCAATTTGATATTTTAACATATTGATTTCTAGCAAGAGTATTTAACATATCATTTCTCCTTTCATTTTTCTTTATTATTATTATCATTTTATAATTTTTTATTATATAGATTTATAAACTTCTTCCTTTACCGGAGTCCATTAAATTTATTAAGCTCTCTGGGTATGGATTAAATATAGTTTGACTTAAAATTTTTTCGTCTTCAAATCTAGCTGCATATATTTTTACGTTATTTAAGGCTGTATTCAATGGTATTTTACCTTTGCTATACTTAACTATATTATCAACAAATACTTCCTTTTCTTTTAAAGATAAATATTCTTCATATTTATTGTATATATCTAAAATAGTTTGAATATTTTTTTTTGTATTTCTATTTTTATTTAAAAGTTGAAATAACGTATTTTGATAATCTTTATATTCTTCATTTTTACACATAGTATCTAAATGGCTAAAAATTTTAACATCATAATTTTTTAATAGCAACTCATTATTTTCATGAAATTTTTTTATATCACTTTTTTCACTTTTAAAATTATTTATCATAAATAATTTAGTTAAAAACTCATCTCTTATTGAGTAATTTTTAAGTCTACCTTCATTTTCTATAGGTAAGTAACCATGCGAATTCAATATTTCCTCCGCAAAAAAACCATTACTTCCATTAGTTAATGTTGATTGCCCACTTTTATGATATACTTTAACATCTTTTATCCCACATGAAGGTGATTTGCTCTTTAATATACATCCATCAATATCATCCAATTTAGAAATGTAATTTTGAGAAAAATTTTTCATCTGTTTAGTATAATCTTTATTGCTTTTCGGTTGAATAAGTTTTTTTTCATTATTATAGTCAATAATTCTTATAGCTTCTCTAGGAGTAGAAAGACCTATTTCAACCTCAGGACATACTGCACAAAATTCAACATAATCTTTTAAAGAGTCTATAAACTTGCTGCTTGCTCCTTGACCATTATATCTACAATTTTCAAATCCTAAACATTTACTGATTAATAACTTTGGACGTCTCATAATTATATCTCCTATTATGTTTATAAATTTTAATATTAGTATTTTAATCTTATTTAAAGTAAATTATTCTTATTATTTCAATTCAAAAAATCAAAAAAGCGAATATATCAAATGATATATTCGCTTAAATTATTTTCTTATTTAGCGTATTCTATTGCTCTTGTTTCTCTTATTATGCTAACTTTGATTTGTCCAGGATACTCTAATTCATCCTCTATTCTCTTAGTCATATCTCTTGCTAATAAATGTATATCTTCATCGTTTACATTTTCTGGTTTAACCATTATTCTGATTTCTCTACCAGCTTGTATTGCAAACGATTTATCTACACCCTCATATGAATTAGCTATTTCTTCTAATTTCTCTAAACGTTTAATGTATGCTTCTAATGTTTCACGTCTAGCACCAGGTCTTGCAGCTGATATAGCATCTGCAGCTGTAACTAGTACAGCTTCTATAGTTTGTGGCTCATAATCTCCATGATGAGTACTCATAGCATGTATAACATCTTTAGATTCTTTGTATCTTCTAAGTAAGTCCATACCTATCTCAACATGAGTTCCTTCCATTTCATGATCAACTGCCTTACCTATATCATGAAGTAATCCAGCTCTCTTAGCTAATTTTACGTCTGCTCCTATTTCAGCAGCCATTATACCAGCTATATGAGCTACTTCTATAGAATGTCTTAAAACATTTTGTCCATAGCTTGTTCTATAGTTAAGTCTACCTAAAAGTCTTACTAATTCTGGATGTAATCCATGAACCCCTGTTTCAAAAGTAGCTTGTTCTCCAAACTCTTTGATTATATTATCAACTTCTTTTCTAGCTTTCTCAACCATTTCTTCAATTCTTGCAGGATGTATTCTTCCATCTGCGATAAGCTTTTCAAGTGCAATTCTTGCAACTTCTCTTCTTATAGGGTCAAATCCAGATAATATTACTGCTTCTGGAGTATCATCTATTATTAAATCTATTCCAGTAAGAGTTTCTAATGTTCTAATATTTCTACCTTCTCTACCTATAATTCTTCCCTTCATTTCATCGTTAGGAAGGTTAACCACTGTTACAGTAGTTTCTGCCACATGATCGGCTGCGCATTTTTGTATAGCATATCCTATTATTTCTCTAGACTTCTTATCTGCTTCATCTTTAGCTTGAGATTCTATTTCCTTTATCATTATAGACATCTCTCTTCTTACTTCTCTTTCAGCATTAGTTAATATTATTTCTTTTGCTTGGTCTGAAGTTATTCCAGATATGCTTTCTAATTTTTCTAATTGTTGAACTTTAATAGCTTCAACGTTTTCTTCTTTTTTCTCAATCTTTTTAAGTTTATCATTAAGAACCGTTTCTTTATTCTCTAGAGCTTGAAGTTTTTTATCTAAAACCTCTTCCTTTTGAATTATTCTTCTTTCAAACTTTTGAACTTCAATTCTTCTTTCTTTGTTTTCTTTCTCTGCTTCATTTCTCCATTTATGGATCTCTTCTTTTGCTTCTAATAGTTTTTCTTTTTGTAAAGTTTCTGCATCTTTGTTTGCTTTATCTATTATATCATCGGCCATCTTTTCAGCTTGGCCAATCTTAGCTTCAGATATGTTTTTTCTTACAAAATAACCAACTATAATACCCACAAATATTCCCAATAAAGCGCCTATTATTGCCTCTACTATGACATCCACCTCCTTTGTTAAATAAACCGTTAACTACAGTATTTATAACATCTATTTTTATAAACTAAATAAGAATATTTTATTCTTATTTAATTTTATAATTTTTTCAATCTGGTGTCAAGTTAATAGGAGGTATACAGGCTATTATTCTCCAATATTTTCTATTGAATCTTCATTTTCATCTGCGCCATCTCTATTTTCATCTAATTTGTAATATTTTCTTACTAAACCTTCTACTTCTTCTGTTAAGTCAGGATTATCTGCTAAGAATTTTTTAACATTTTCTCTACCTTGTCCTAATTTAGTATCATTGTAGCTATACCAAGCTCCTGATTTCTTAATTACGTCTATGTCTGCAGCTATATCTAGTAAGTCCCCAACTTTTGATATTCCCTCTCCATACATTATATCGAATTCACATTGCTTAAATGGAGGCGCAACTTTATTTTTTACAACTTTTACTCTTGTTCTACTTCCCATTACTTTATCTCCTTGCTTTATAGTGTCTATTTTTCTTACGTCTAGTCTTACTGAAGAGTAGAATTTAAGAGCACGACCACCTGTTGTAGTTTCTGGACTACCAAACATAATACCAACTTTTTCTCTTAATTGGTTTATAAATATAGCTACACAATTAGATTTTTTTATAGATCCTGTTAGCTTTCTTAATGCTTGAGACATAAGTCTTGCTTGAAGACCAACGTGAGAATCTCCCATATCCCCTTCTATTTCAGCTTTTGGAACCAATGCTGCTACTGAGTCAACTACTATTATATCTATAGCCCCACTTCTTATAAGTGCTTCTGCTATTTCTAACGCTTGTTCTCCTGTGTCTGGTTGTGAAACTATTAAGTTATCAACATCTACACCTAATGCTTTTGCATATACTGGGTCTAGTGCATGCTCTGCATCTATAAACGCTGCTATTCCACCTTGTTTTTGAGCTTCTGCTACTGCATGTAAAGTAACTGTTGTCTTACCAGAAGATTCTGGTCCATATATTTCAACTATTCTACCCTTTGGAAGCCCGCCTATACCTATTGCTATATCAAGCCCTATAGAACCTGTTGGTATAACATCTATAGCCATACCCTTAGCCTCTCCAAGTTTCATTACAGATCCTTTACCGAAATCTTTTTCTATTTGAGATAACGCCGAATTCAGCGCTTTTAATTTTTCATCTTGTATTCCTGCCATTTATGTTACCTTCCCTTCTAAAAATCATTTATTCAAATTTTACTTAAAGCAAAACATTCATCAAACACTTGTTCTATATTTATTATATATTTTTTATGACTTAAAGTCAATTAAATAATACCTTATTAGTATTAACTTTAATTATATCAATTTATACATATTTTTCCATAAGTTTAAATTATCTTGCATTGTAAAATTTAACCTCATTTTAAAAACTTATTACTTTCATAGGTTATACTCAAATTTTTAAAATTATATTTTCTTGAAACACAAAAATGGATAACTATTAGTTATCCATTTTTTATCACTATTTACTTTCCATAAATAAATTTCTATTTTTATAAACATACTCCCAACCTGAGTAAAGAGTAAGCAACGTTGCTATTAATATAGTAATTCTACCTATGTTTAAAAATACAGGATTAGCTGTATGAGCGCCTAGTAAAAGAATTACTATGGCTACCATTTGCGAAATAGTTTTTAATTTTCCTCCAGAACTTGCAGCTATTACTTTTCCGTCTGCAGCTGCAATTGCTCTTAATATACTAACTGTAAGTTCCCTAGCAACAATTATAATAACCATCCACGCAGCCACTAAATCATACTCTATCATTGTTGTAAGAGCTGATATTACAAGTAGCTTATCAGCAAGAGGATCCATAAATTTACCAAAGTCTGTTACTAAATTGTATTTCCTAGCTATATGACCATCCATAGCATCAGTTACAGATGCTACTATAAATATCATACAAGCTATTAAAAATTTACTCTGTAAATTTAACATCATTACTATTATAAAAACTGGTATTAAAAATATCCTAAATAAAGTTAATTTATTAGGCAAGTTCATTAACTACATCTCCCATCAAATCATACTCTAAGGCATTATTTATTTTTACTTTTACAAATGATCCTATTTCAAGTTGATTTTCAGACTTAACATAAACTATACTGTCTATTTCTTCTGCATCTCCTTGTGTTCTACCTATATATACCTTATCTTCAATTTGCTCTTCGATTAAAACTTCATATTCATTATCAATTTTCTGTGCATTTAAATTCTGTGATATTTCTTGCTGAACTAACATAAGTTGATCTCTTCTTTGTAGTTTTACATCTTCATCTAAATGATTAGGAAGTTTATCCGCTGGAGTGTCTTCCTCTCTAGAGTATGCAAAAGCTCCTAGTCTATCAAACTTCATATCTTTTGCAAATTCAACTAATTCATTAAAATCTTCGTCAGTTTCTCCAGGGAATCCAACTATTATAGTTGTTCTTAATGTAGCATCAGGTATATATTTTCTTATCATTTCAACTTTAGATTTAATGTCTTCTTTAGTCGTGTGTCTATTCATTAATTTTAAAACTTTATTACTTGCATGTTGTATAGGCATATCAAAATAATTACATATGTTATCATATTTTTTAATTACTTTTACAAGTTCTTCAGTTATTGATTCAGGATATGAGTACATTATTCTTATCCATTTTATTCCATCTATTTGTGCAAGTTCTTCTAATAATTGCGGAAGTTTAACCTCTCCATATAAATCTAAACCATACTTTGTAGTGTCTTGAGCTATAACTACTAATTCTTTTACTCCTTTAGAAGCAAGATCTTTAGCTTCTTTTATTATATCTTCCATTTTTCTACTTCTATATCTACCTCTTAATTTTGGTATTATACAGTACGTACAGTGATTGTCACAACCTTCACCTATTTTTAAATACGCCATGTATTCTGGAGTTGTAACGTATCTTGGAAGATCTTCATTGTAAGCAAATTCAATATCATTTAAACTTACTATGTTGTTTTCCTTTTCAAGATTTGCTATTATTTCATCTATTTGTTGGTAACTTCCTGTTCCAACTATAGCATCTATTTCTGGAATTTCTGATTGTAATTCCTTAGCATATCTTTGAGCTAAACATCCTGTAACTATAAGTAACTTTAAATTTCCGTTTTCTTTTAATTGAGCTAAGTCTAATATAGTATCTATAGATTCTTGTTTTGCTGATTCTATAAATCCACAAGTATTTACTAAAATTATATCAGCTTCCTCAAACTCACCTACTAATTTATATCCTTTTCTATTTAAAATCCCCATCATTATTTCTGCATCTACTAAATTTTTAGAACATCCTAATGACTCTAATGCTATCTTTAACATTTAATTCGCTCCTTCCTTCGCTGCCTTATGAAAATCTATTAACTCTAAAACTGCTTCTTTCATGTTATCACAATTAAGAACTCTATTGTACTCATATTTTTGAACAGAATGCCCATACAGCGCATCATAATAATCTACTAAATAATGTTCTACAACTTGATCGTATTTACCTTCATTAAATAATTCAATATAATAATCAACTTTTTGATTTCCTAATCTTTTTCTAAACTTATTAATACACTGTATTAATGCTTCAAAGTTCTTATTCTCTGTATATATGTAGTCTCTACATAATCTATCTACTCTAGACTTTACACTACATTCTAATAATATATGATATCCGTCCCTTACTATACCTTCATATATTTCATGAGGTACATTAACATGTCCCACTCTTTTACTTTCACTTTCTATAAATATATAATCACTTTTTGAAAAATATAGTTTTTCAAAAATATTAGTTTCAAACCTCTTTTGTGTAGGTGGCTTTTCGTTAAACATTATAAACCCAAATGTAGATCCACTATTTTTAGCTAAACCTTCTAAGTCTATAATGTCTATTCCTTTTTCCTCTAACATAAGTAATGCATCTGTTTTTCCAACACCAGTTAACCCATGAAGAACTATAAATTTTTTTGTATCCATAACTGTTTTAAAGTAATCTAATACAAAGTTTCTATATGCTTTATATCCACCTTGTAATTGATATACATTTACACCTAATGTTGAAATCATATTTACTAAACTTCCACTTCTCATGCCGCCTCTTGCACAGTATATAACTATATTTTCATATTCATTAGCTAAACTTAAAACTTCCATGTACATATGTTTTAACTTATCTTTTACATAGTCAAATCCCTTTTGTACAGCTTCTTGTTTTCCTTGCATTTTATATATAGTTCCTATGTCTTTATGCTCATCATCATTAAATAGTGGCATATGAAAAGCATCACGTATATGGTCTTCTTCAAATTCCGCTTGCGTTCTAACATCTATAAATATAGTATTTGGTAGGTCTAACGCACTCTTTATGTCTATTGTCTTCAAATTTATTCACCCTCTAAATTTTCTAAGTCTTGTTTGCTTACTAAAACCTTTCTAGGTTTACTTCCTTCACTTTGACCAACTATAGATCTCTCTTCCATAGAATCTATAAGTCTTGCCGCTCTATTAAATCCAATTTTAAATTTTCTTTGAAGCATAGAAGCTGAAGCTTGCCCACTTTCAACTACAAATTCTATTGCATCTCCTAAAAGTTCATCAGCATCACTATCTTGTTCTTTAGATATCTTAGCTATACTATCTACTATGCATTCTTCATATTTAACTTCTTCATTAACTTGACTCTTTACATAATCTACTACTCTTTCTGATTCCGATTCTGATATAAACGCACCTTGTAATCTAACTGGTTTAGCTGCTCCTAAAGGATAGAATAACATATCACCTTTTCCTAAAAGTTTTTCTGCTCCACCCATATCGAGTATAGTTCTAGAGTCCGTTTGAGATGAAACTGCAAACGCAATTCTAGATGGAATATTAGCTTTTATAACTCCAGTTATAACATCTACTGAAGGTCTTTGTGTAGCAACTATTAAATGCATTCCTGCAGCTCTTGCCATCTGTGCTAATCTACATATATAATCTTCAACATCACTAGCACTAACCATCATAAGGTCTGCAAGCTCGTCTATTATTATTACTATTTTTGGAAGTTTTTCTTCACTTTTTTCATTGTAACTTGTTATGTCTTTTACACTTGATTCTGCAAATAATTTGTATCTTCTATTCATTTCAGTAACTGCCCAGTTTAAAGCATTAGCAGCTTTTTTAGGATCTGTTACAACTGGTATTAATAAATGTGGTATTCCATTGTAATTTGCAAGTTCAACAACTTTTGGATCTATAAGTAAAAATTTAACTTCATCTGGGTTTGCTTTATATAAAATACTGTTTATTAAAGTATTTACACACACACTTTTACCAGAACCTGTAGATCCTGCTATAAGTAAATGAGGCATTTTCCCAATATCAGTTATTATAGGTTTACCAGCTATATCTTTTCCAAGTCCCATAGCTAATGGCGATTTAAAATTATTAAATTCTTCACTTTCAAGAACTTCTCTTAAAGTTACCATTTGAGCTTCTTCATTTGGAACCTCTATCCCAATAGCACTTTTACCTGGTATAGGAGCTTCTATTCTTATACTTTTTGCCGCTAAGCTAAGGGCTATATCATCTGTTAAGTTAACAATTTTACTAACTTTAACACCTGGACTTGGTTGAATTTCATATCTAGTTATAGTAGGTCCAACAGTAACTTGATTTACTTTCGCTTCAACTCCAAAGTCAGATAGAGTTTTTTCTAATAATGAGGCATTTTTTAAAACTTTTTTCTTGCTTTTGTCATCAGTCTTTGAATCTATTTTATTTAATAGCTCAATACTAGGTTTTGTATAATTTTCATATTTAGAATTTGTTTTAATATCAATAGGCTGTGTACTTTCTATATTGCTTTCTTTTGCACTTGTAACCTCTGTTTTTTTCGTAGGTTTAGCCTTTTGTAATTCTTTTAAAACTTCTAATTCAGGCATACTTTGAGTGCCCTCTAATATTTCTAAGTAATCATCTTCAGCTTTATTAAACCCAACAATTTTTATTGTTTTATCGCTGTCGTATTCTTCAATACTTTTTTCTTTATCCTTAGATTTATTTGACTTATTTTTTAAGTCATTCTTTGTTACCATAGTATTTTCATCAACTTCTTCAGTTACCATGTTAACCACAGCATTTTTTAAACCTTTAGCTTTTTCTTTAAAAGTAAGATTACTATCTTTACTATTTTTAGCTTTTGCTTTTATAGTATAAATTAAGTCTTTTAAAGATATATTAAAAGTAAATAGACCTGTTATTAATAATGCAAATATACTTATTAGCCATGCTCCTGTTACACCTAAAATCTTTGTAACATAATATGTGATAAATGTAGCTATAAGCCCACATCCTTCACCTTGAACCGCAGCTTTACTTACTTCTTTAATTACATACGAATTAGTCGGACTATCTATAGGTAAATTTTTCGCATTTAAAAGTCCGTAGAATATGAATATAAAAAATACACCTAAATAGTATATTTTAGCATTTTTAATTCTGTATATATATTCATTCTTCTCGAAAAATCCTAAGATACCACTAATAATGATTATAAACGGAATTGCTACTGCTAATCCTCCAAATAATCCTTTAAATATATTTTGAATAACCGTACCTAATAACCCCATTGAACTAGAGTTTAAACTATATAATAAAAATATACCAATAAATATAGTTATAAGGTTATTGTACTCAGCTGAAAAACTTGATTCTATCTTTTTTTTCTTTTTAGATTTCTTCTTAGCCATCAATCTCACCTCTTAAAAATAAATTTATACAAGAATTAATAAATTCCAAAATCATAGCAAAAAGTGCTAATGTATTTAAACACTAACACTTTTATATCTTTTAATTATATCATATTTTATGTTATTTAAACAAATTTTATTTAATTACATTGTTGTTACTATCATTATCATCTTCATTAATTAATTCTCTTAATTTAGCCATTGCCTCTTTTAATCCACCGACTTCATCAATAAGACCACAATCAACTGCCTCTTTACCTATTAAAACACTACCTACATCACTTACTAATTCCTCTTTTGAATGCATAAGTTTTTCTAATTCTTCTCTTTCTATATCTGAAGTTCTAATTATAAATCTAGTTATACGCTCTTGCATTTTTTTAAAGTATTCAAATGTTTCATTAACTCCAATAACAAGTCCATTTGTTCTTATAGGGTGAACAATCATAGTTGCAGTTGGAGCTATAAATGAATAATCACCTGCAGTTGCAAGTGGAACTCCTATACTATGACTACCTCCTAATACTAATGTTACTACTTTTTTAGATACACTATTCATAAGTTCTGCCATAGCAAGTCCAGCTTCAACATCTCCTCCAACAGTGTTTAAAATTACTAATACCCCTTTTATATTTTGATTTTCCTCTATTTCAAATAACATAGGTATTATATGCTCATATTTTGTAGATTTTTTTTGTGGGTTTCCTGCAAAATGACCTTCAATTTCACCAATTATAGTTATACATTGTATGTCCTTTATGTTTTGGTTAGGCATATTAGGAACACCCATTTGTTTTATATTTTGGATGTCTTCACTTTCTTCTCTATCATCAACTTCTTCTGACTTTAGCTGTATTTTTTATTTTTTCATCATTGAAAAGATTCATATGTAGCCTCCTTCTAAGACTTATTTTTACCTACTTTTCTTTTGGATGTTTACTTATAGGTCTTGATGTATTTTGAGCTACTGAGCCACTTTTTCTAGGTCTAGAGTTAGCTGGTAAATTTAATTCCTCTGCAAATTCTAATTTAGTATTTGGCTGTTTATTTTTGTTTTTTTATTAGACATAAAAAAAATCCTCCTTATTTGTTTAACTTTACATATAAGTTAACCAAAAAAGGAGGATATTATTAATTTAATTTAAATTCATCATGTATAGCATGAACAGCTGATTTCATATCTTTTTCTTCAACTAAACAAGATATAGTCATGTTTGAGTCCGATGTTTGTAATAAGTTTATTTTAGATTTAGATAAAGCTCTTACAATCTTTGCCATAACCCCAGGAATACCTGTCATTTTCGTACCTATAAGAGTTACTTTCGCACAATTTTCTTTAACCGTATACTCAAGATCATGATTATTAAGTATATCTTTTAATATTTTTAACTTTTCATGGTCTATTACAAAAGCTTTCTCTTCAACAAAGAAGTTTATCATATCTAAGCTAATTTCATTTGATTCAATTTCATTCATTATTTCTGTAAATATATCTTCTTTAGATTTAACTTTTATTTGAGCAATTCCATTTTTATGAGCTACTGCAGTCATAGTATGCAAAGATTTCGCTTCTTTATTTACTTCAAACTTAGGACTCATCCCGCTTATTCTAGTACCTGGATGAGATGGGTTTAAAGTGTTTTTTATATTTAAAGCTATCGATCCACTTTTTGCTATTTCAACAGCTCTTGGATGAATTACTTTTGCACCTTTATCTGCCATTTGAAAAACTTCTTCATAGTTTATATAATCTAAAACTTTAGCTTCAGGTTCTACTCTAGGGTCTGCCGTCATGATTCCATCAACATCTGTATAAATTTCAACAGTTTCACATTCTAAAGCTTTACCTATAGCAACAGCAGATGTATCGCTTCCGCCCCTACCAAGAGTTGTTACTTCTCCACTTTCTGTAGTTCCTTGGAACCCGGCTACAATAACAACTTTACCTTCATCTAATTCTTTATATATTCTTTCTGGTTTTATATCTAATATTCTTGAATCAGAAAATTTCCCATCTGTATATATACCAGCTTGACTACCAGTTAAAAATACTGCATCTATCCCATTTCCTTTTAGCATATTAGTAAGCATAGTTCCTGATATTATCTCTCCACAAGACATTATTAAATCTAATTCTCTTTTAGAAGAATTTTCATTTACATTTTTACACAGATTTATCAATGTATCAGTTGCATATGGAGCTCCTTTTCTTCCCATAGCAGAAACTACTACTACTAAGTCTAATCCTTTTTCTTTGTAGTTTTTTATTATATTGCAAACTTGTTGCATTTTTTCATAAGATTCCACAGATGTCCCACCAAATTTTTGAACTACTATCGTCATATTATCCTCCTAGTAAACTCCTTCGTATTCTATTATAATCATGTCATTACCAATTTTTTTCACATTTCTCCATGGTACTTCTAGTACCGATTTATCTTTTCTAAATCCTAAAAATCCTCTTTCCCTAGGGATTAATAAAGCTAGTATTTTTCCTGTAGTGTCTTCAATTATAAGGTCGCACTCTCCAACAACTCCTAATCTTTCGCCTGTAACTAAGTTTACAATTTCTTTACCTGCTACTTCAGATAAATTCATAAGTATCCCCCCATATAAACTAATATGTATCCAATATAGATAACCTTGATTATATGTCTAGTCTAGTTAGTCTAAAGTTATACCCTCTACATCTCTTCCTACAATACAGACTCCAATATTTTCTCTATTAAATACCTTGTCTATAATTAAGTCTATTCTAGCCTTGTCAATATTATTTATACTTTCTATAATATCATTAGGATTTTTCACCTTTTTTGTTAATACCATTGCTTTACCAATTGACATCATTCTACTGCTAGTACTCTCTAATCCAAGAATATAACTTCCTTTTAACTGTTCCTTACTTTCTTTTATCTCTTTATCTGTAAGATGGTTCTGTCTTAGGTTGTCAATTTCTTCTAATACTAAATTATATACTTTTTTTAGATTTTCGTTACTCATACTAGCATAAATTCCAAGTTCTCCGCTTTTTCTATAAAGGCTAGGCGCAGAGTATATTGAATATACTAGTCCTTTATTTTCCCTTATATTTTGAAATAATCTAGAACTGATACTTCCTCCGAAAATATTATTTACTATAGATAATGCATAAGCATCTTCTCTACATTCTAACGGAACAGCTTTTAAGCTTATTGCTAAGTTAACTTGTTCTATATCTTTATTTCTAGCTATAAAACACTGATGAAACTCAGGTTGAGTTATTTCGATATCTACATTTCCCATTGGTAAGTCTTTAAACTTTGATTCTATTAACTTTACCATTTCTTCAAATTTAAAGTTTCCACTTATAGATATTACAGAGTTACTTGCTACATAATACTTATCAAAATAATCTTTTATAGTATCTCTATTCATATTATATAAGGATTCTTCTGTCCCAATTATATTCATACCTAAGGCATCAGTTTTGTATATTCCTTCCATAAGAAGATCGTATACTAAATCCTCAGGAGAATCTTCATACATTTTTAATTCTTCTATTATAACTTGTCTTTCCTTTTCTATATCCTTTTCATCAAATAAAGGATTTAAAAACATATCACTTAATATATCAATTCCAATGTCTATATGTTCATCTAATAATTTTACATAATAACAAGTACATTCCTTACTCGTAAAAGCATTTATTTGACCTCCTAAGTTATCTATAGTGCTTGCGATTTCCTTAGAAGTTCTATTTTTAGTACCTTTAAAAAGCATATGTTCTATAAAATGCGATATACCACCCAACTCTTCATTTTCTATTCTAGACCCTGCATTTACCCAAACACCTAATGTTATAGATTTTAGATAAGGTATCTCTTCCCCTATTATTGTTAGTCCATTACTCAATGTGTGTGTTTTATACATACTCATCCTCCAATTTTTGTGCATTAAAATATTTATGATAATCATATAAGTTGTTTGCCTTAATCAATGTCTTTTAAATTATAAGTTAGTAAAGTCAATTATTCAATATCAAAATAATTTTATAAATTAAATACATCACTAAGTTTACCTGGCTTTAATTCCTTTTCTTCTATGATTTTTATTATATCATCAATTCCTTCTGCACTTGCATATGTAGGATGCATAAGTATTATGCTAGAATCTTTCATATCTTTAGATTTAACCCTTTGTATAATAACTTCAGGTTCTTGTCTATTTTTCCAATCTATTGTGTCTATATCCCATTTATAAGGTATATAACCTAAATCGTTACATGCTTTTACTGTATCTTTATTAAATGACCCTCCTGGAGCTTGAAAAACTTAGTTTCTGTTTTTGTTATATTTTCAATTATTTCTTTTGACGTCTTTATTTGTTCATAATTTTTATCATAGTCTAAAGTTCCATAGTCTAGATGTTTGTATCCGTGATTTGCAATTTCATGTCCCTTTTTTTGAATTTCTAATAAAAGGTCAGGATTTTCTTCTGCCCATCTTCCTGTTACAGCAAAAGTTATTTTCGCCTTTTTTTCATCTAATACCTTTAAAATTTTCTCTAAGTATTCAGTTTCCCAACCAAGGTCTACGTTGCAACTTATTGCAACGTATCCACTTTTTTCTTTTGTTCCACTGTAATATGGCTCACCAGCTCTATAAAACATGTTAAATGTAGGCTTAGCTTTATCTTTTGTCATAAATGCAACGCCTATAATTGCTAATATTATAACTAATGCTATTATGAAAATTTTTTTTAGCTTTTTTTTATTAAGCACCATCATTATCATAAAAGTTCCTCCCAATATGTACAATTTATTTATTCATTAAATTGTATTAGGACAGTTTCCCTTTTATGCATTTTTATTATATATTATATATTTAAACTTCCCTATAACTTAAATTGCTTTTATCATTGCAAAAAATGCTTATTGTTGGGGAGCTCGATTAAAAGCTATATATTTCCTTCACACGACAAGCTACGCTTGTAAGTGTTTCGTCAACAAATAACTTTTAAACTTCGCTAGTTTTGAGAAAAAACCAAACAAAAGAAGATCCCTTAAATTTAAGGCATCTCTTTTTTATAATTACAGTTATCTACTTGTTCAAACTATAATTTATTTTTCTTTATTTTCTTTTACTTCTTTAACTTCTTTAACTTCTTTTTTCTCTGGTTTTGGTAAAAGTGCTTTTCTAGATAAGTTAACTCTACCTTTTTCATCGATTTCAGTTACCTTAACTGTTACTTCATCACCTATATTTAAAACATCCTCAACCTTATTTACTCTTTCATGAGCTATATGAGATATATGAAGTAATCCTTCTTTTCCTGGAAGTACTTCAACGAATGCTCCGAAATTCATTATTCTTGTTACTTTACCTGTGTAAGTTTCACCTACTTCAGCTTCTGCAACTATATTATTTATAAGTTCTTGAGCTTTGGCTATCATTTCAGCATCTATTCCACTTATAAATACTTCTCCAGTTTGTTCTATATCTATTTTAACTCCAGTTTCATCTATAATCTTAGTTATTATTTTTCCACCAGGTCCTATAACGTCTCTTATCTTATCTGGATTTATGTTCATTGTTACTATCTTAGGTGCATATTTAGAAAGCTCTGGTTTAGGAGCAGCTATAGTTTTTCTCATTTCATTTAATATATGAATTCTACCTACTTTAGCTTGCTTTAAGGCAGTTCTTAAAACTTCTTCATCTATACCAGCTATTTTTATATCCATTTGTATAGCAGTTATACCGTGCTCAGTACCTGCAACTTTAAAGTCCATGTCTCCTAAGTGATCTTCCATACCTTGTATATCTGAAAGTACCGCAACTTTATCATCATGTTTTATAAGTCCCATAGCTATACCCGCTACCATATCTTTTAATGGCACACCTGCATCTAAAAGAGATAATGTTGATCCACATACACTACCTTGAGATGTTGATCCATTAGAACTTAAAACTTCAGAAACAACTCTTATTGCATATGGAAAATCTTCTTTAGAAGGTATAACAGGAAGTAATGCTCTTTCAGCTAATGCTCCATGTCCTATCTCTCTTCTACCTGGACCTCTTGAAGGTCTAGCTTCTCCAACACTGTATGCTGGGAAGTTATAATGATGCATATATCTTTTACTTTCTTCTTCATCAAGTCCATCAAGTATTTGAACATCCCCTAAAGCTCCTAAAGTTGCTATAGACATTACTTGAGTTTGTCCTCTTGTAAATAATCCAGATCCATGAGCTCTTGGTATAAATCCATTATCACACCATATAGGTCTTATTTCATCTGGTTTTCTATTATCTGGTCTTACATTTTCATGTACTATAAGCTTTCTTACTTGCTCTTTTATTATAGCATGTAGTGTTTCTTCTATATCTTGACCAAATTCTTCTACTATATCTTCAAAGTTTTCAAAAGTAGCTTCTTTTACTGCATCCATTTTTTCCATTCTTTCAAGCTTTTCTACAGTTTTAACCGCTTCTTTCATTTTATCTGTAGCAAATTCACGAACAGCTTTTTCTACGTCTGCATTTATTTCAAAAAGAGTAACTTCTATTTTTTCTTTTCCGACTTCAGCAACTATAGTCTCTATAAACTCAACAACTTTTTTAATTTCTTCATGAGCAAATAATATAGCTTCTAACATTAATTCATCTGGTATTTCTTCTGCACCTGCTTCAACCATCATTATAGCATCTTTCGTTCCTGATACTACAAGGTGTAGAGAACTCTTTTCTCTTTGCTCAGCAGTTGGATTTATAACAAATGCACCATCTACTAATCCTACTGATACAGATCCTGTAGGTCCATTAATGGTATATCAGATATAGATAATGCTATAGATGAACCTATCATTGCTACTATATCAGGTGTACAGTCTTGATCAACTGATAAAACTGTTGCTACTACTTGTACATCATTTCTAAATCCTTTTGGGAATAAAGGTCTTATAGGTCTATCTATAAGTCTTGATGTAAGTATAGCTTTCTCTGAAGGTTTTCCTTCTCTTTTTAAGAATCCTCCAGGTATTTTTCCTACTGAATATAATTTTTCTTCATAATCAACACTTAAAGGGAAGAAATCTATTCCATCTCTTGGTTGCGCTGACTTTGAAGTATTGACCATAACCATAGTCTCACCATATTGAAGTATGGCACTTCCACTAGCTAGTTCGGCAATTTTTCCTATTTCAACAGAAAGCTCTCTTCCTGCAAAATCCATTTTAAAAACTTTATGTTCAAACATTAATGCTTGTACCTCCTCTTTATTAAAAACCGCGTTTAGTATCCTATGTACTATCTTATCAAAAATACTATAATTTAACAACATAAAAGTAAATTACTAGCTTTCATCGATATAATTTAGAGATACAAAACGTAATTAGCAAATATCTATTTTTATCTATTATTTGCTTATTATCTAAAATTTAATACATTTAATTTGAACAACTAATAGCAATTATATCCGGTCCTGTATGTGAGCAAATACAAGCTCCTCCTCTAGTAAAGTAAAGTTTTTTAACTTTTAAACTTTCTTCTACTTCTTTTTGTAGCACTTCAAAGTCCCCTACATTAGCTCCGCACCCGATCATTACATTTTTATCTTCAAAATTGTCATATTGAGATTTTAATAAGTCTATTAGTGTATGTACTACATGCTTTTTTCCTCTTACCTTTGTAACTAACGCTATATTTCCATCTTTCATTGAAAATACAGGTTTAAGACTTAACATGTTACCTATTGCAGCTGTAGTTACAGAAACTCTTCCACTTCTTTTTAGATATTCTAAGCTATCCGGCACAAAAAATAGGTTCACACTTTCTCTTAATGCCTCTAATTCATTTATTATGCTCTTAGCATCCATATTTTGATCTATAAGCTCACAAGCCTTTATAACAAACTGTCCGCTTCCTAGGGATAGATTTAATGTGTCAAATATATGTATTTCTCCTTCTGTATCATTTTTAGCCATCATGGCACTTTGATACGTTCCAGAAGATTTTGATGATCCATTTATACAAATTATTGAATATTCATCCTTATATTTATCAAATACCTCTTTAAATTGCATATATGTCGCTTGAGATGTTTTTGGTACGGTATGTATTTTTCTCATAGTATTATAAAACTCTTCATTTGTCATATCTATACCATCTTTAAATTCATTGTCTTCTATAATTATAGTTAATGGAATTATTTCTATTTCATATTTTTCTGCTAACTCCATAGGAATATCACATAAACTATCGCATATTAATTTTATTTTCATAGTAAATCCCCTCCTAAAAGAAAAATTTCTATATAAATTATACTATTCCTTTATATATTTTAAACTAATTTTAGACAATTTGTAATTTTTTTGTCTATATTTGAAACTTAACTTTATTAAAGTACCTAAACAAAAAAAGAAGGCTTTAACCTTCTTTCTTTATCTAAATAATCTAATTATTTTCTTAATCCTAATTTAGCTATTAAAGCTCTGTATCCTTCTAAGTCTTTCTCTTTTAAGTAAGCTAATAAGTTTCTTCTCTTACCAACCATCTTTAAAAGACCTCTTCTTGAGTGGTGGTCTTTTTTATGAGTCTTTAAGTGACCGTTTAATTCATTTATTCTAGCTGTTAATAAAGCTATTTGTACTTCTGGAGAACCAGTATCTCCTTCAGTTCTTCCGAATTCTTTTATTATTTCAGTTTTGTTCATTTGTTAATACCTCCATTATTTTTTTAATCCCCAATTACTAAGCATTGATTGGAGTATTCGAATGCTGAGTAATGGTTCACGAACTTTATTTTACCATAAAGCATATCTATTTGTAAACATACTTTTTGCATACAAAATTCACATCTTTTCTCAATTGGGATTTCAATTCATCTAAAGAGTTAAACTTTTTTTCATCTCGTATCCTATCCAAAAATTCAACTTTTATTATCTCCCCATATATTTCTTCATCAAAGTCAATTATATTTGTTTCTATGGATAATGATTTTCCATTTACAGTTGGATTATACCCTATGTTCGTCGCTCCATAGTAAACCTTATTTTTAATATATACTTTCACTGCATATATGCCATTTTTAGGTACAATCAACTTATCTTCAGCCTTCAGGTTAGCAGTTGGAAATCCAATTGTTCTTCCAATTTTTCTGGCATGTATAACTTCGCCTTCTAAAAAATAATTTCTCCCTAAAAAATCTTTAATTTCACTGACATTACCATCATTTATAAGATTTCTTATGTAGCTACTACTGACTCTTCTACCTTTTATTTTTATCGGTTCTATTACTTTAACCTTCATATTATAATTTTCTCCAAGGCTTTCAAGCAAGCTGGCATTTCCTTCTTTATTTCTTGCAAAAGTGAAATCATGTCCAACTATAACCATTTTACATTTTAGTTTTTCATGTAAAATAGTCTTTACAAAATCAGTTGCAGATATTTTTGTCATATATTCATCAAATGGAATCATAAAAACTATGTCCACCCCTAGACCTTTAAATATCTTAATTTTTTCTTCATTTGTAATAATATGCTTTATAGAATCAGCTCTAAAATACCTCATAGGGTGATTTTCAAATGTAAATACTACACTTTTATAATTCTTCATCTTTGATTCTTTTACAGCTTCTTTAATAAGCTTTATATGGCCTTTATGAATACCATCAAAATTCCCAATAGTCACAACAGTATTTTCAACATTTATTACTTCATCTAATGATTTTATAATAGTCATAATAAATTCCCCACTACTTATATTCTATATAAATAGTTTATCACTTTTTAAGCATAATGTCCCATCAACTTTTAAGAATTTACCTACTCCTAAAAACTTTCCTTCACTATATACTCTTACAAATTCATCCGTTTCTTTAAAATCACCTTTTAAAAAACCTTTATTGTAAACTATAGCTCCATTTACATATGACTTAACTGCAAGCGGATTTATATGTATACTACTAAAGTTTGATAGAACATAATCTATATCATATAAATGCTCTTCTAATATATTTTCTTTATGAAGTTCTTCTAATTGTTCTAAAGTTATAGCATTGTCTATATTAAATTTTCCTGATGAAGTTCTAAGTAAAAATGACATATGACCACCACAACCTAACTCTTTCCCTATATCGTAGCATATACTTCTTACATAAGTTCCTTTAGAACATTTAACATAAAACATAACTTTATTATCTCTAAATGATAATATATTAAGCTCCTTTATGTTAACGTCTCTATATTTAAGAGTAATCTCTTCAGCTCTTCCAGCTCTAACTAAATCACACATTCTTTTTCCATTTACTTTTAAAGCAGAATACATAGGAGGAAGTTGTTTAATTTCTCCCCTTTGAGTATCAAATGCTTTTTCAAGTTTTTCAATATTTATATCTTTAACTTCAGATCTTTCTACAATTTCACCTGATGAATCATAAGTATCTGTAGTTATTCCTAAAGTCAGTTCACAGATGTATGACTTATCCTTATTAAGAATAAGTTCACTAACCTTTGTAGCTTTTCCTATACATATAGGTAGTACCCCTGATGCATCTGGATCAAGGGTACCTGTGTGACCAACTTTTTTTATATTTAATATTTTTCTAACCCTACCTACGACGTCATGAGATGTCATTCCCGTAGGTTTTAGTATATTTACTATTTTGTTCATATCAATCATCCTTAAATATGTTTTAAGACTTCGTCAATCACCATTTTTTTTGCATTTTCTATATTGTCTTTTATAGTACATCCTGAGGCTCTAACGTGGCCTCCTCCTCCAAATTTCTGTGCAATCAAACTAACATTCACGTAGTTTTTAGATCTAAAACTTACTTTAATTTCATTCTCTGCTTTTTCTTTGAATAAAAGCCCTACTTCTACTCCATCTATATCTCTAGTATATGATGTAACTCCATCTGCATCATTAAATGAAATATCATTTCTATTTAGCATATCTGTAGTTAGCATCATACTAGCTATTTTACCATCTACAATATCTAATGTATCCAATGCTTCTCCTAGTAATTTATAATAATTATATGGATTACTTTGGAATATTTTTTGAATTATAAGATCCTTTTTAGCTCCTATAGTAACTAGATCATATGCCATTAGATAACTACTTGGATTAGTATTTGAGTAAGAAAAATTACCTGTATCAGTTAAAAGTCCTGTATACAGATATGTAGCTATATTCTCATCTATCAATTGATCATTAATAGTATCAGAATACTCTTTAAGTAAATTATAGACTAATTCACATGTAGATGATTCATTTGGATTTATATAATTTAAATCTCCGAAATTATCATTACTTGCATGATGATCTATGCATATTAATTTATTAACAGATGTTTTTATTTTGTCACTTACACAAATTCTATTAATGTCTCCACAATCAAGAGATATTAAAGTATAATCACTTAAATTAACATCTGTTTCTTCTGATTTTAGTATGTTTACATTTCCAACTAAAAATCTTAAATTAACAGGTATACTATCATCAAGTACATATAATACATTTTTTCCTAATTTTTTTAAAACGTAGTACATAGATAATGTCGATCCTATGTTGTCCCCATCTGGGCTATAATGAGAGGTAACAATAAAATTGTTACCCTCTTGTATAGCATTTATAATATTTTTCACATTTTTTTTCATTAATTACTCTCCTTGAGAATCATCTGAAAATCTTTTTTGTTTTTGCTATTATCTTCATTTACTTTCTTTATAAGATTTTCCATATACATTCCCTTTTCAATAGAATCATCAATCTTAAAGATAATTTCTGGAGTATGTCTAAGTTTTACATTTTTTCCTACTTCTTTTCTTATATATCCACAAGCACTCTTTAGCCCTGCCATGCTTGATTCTTTATTTCCACCTAGTATACTTACATATACATAGGCATAACTTAAGTCACTAGTTACCTCAACATCTGTAACACTTATAAGAGAATTTATTCTATAGTCTTTTATTCCGCTTATAAGCATTGTACTTATAACTTTTCTTATTTCTTCGCCTATTCTTTGCGTTCTGCTATATGATGCCATAATATCGACCTCTTTTACTTACTATTTTAGTTTTCTTTCTACTTCTTTAGTTATATAAGCTTCTACTATGTCGCCTTCTTTTATATCATTGAAGTTAGTAAATGTTATACCACACTCATATCCATGATTTACTTCTTTTGCATCATCTTTAAATCTCTTTAATGCTGCTATTTCACCTTCATGGATTATTATTCCATCTCTAACAATTCTCACTTTACCATTTCTAAATATCTTACCGCTTAATACATAAGATCCTGCTACTGTACCAACTCCAGATATTTTAAATGTATTTCTTACTTCTGCTTTACCTGTTTCTTCATCTACATACTCAGGATCTAACATACCTGTCATAGCAGCTTGTACGTCTTCTATAGCCTTGTATATTATTGTGTATGTTCTTATATCTACTTCTTCTTTTTTAGCCATTACTTCAGCTGTAGCTACTGGTCTTACGCTAAATCCTATTATTATAGCATTAGATGCTCTAGCTAGCATAACATCAGACTCAGTTATTGCTCCAACACCACAGTGTATAACTCTAACAGCAACTTCTTCTGTAGATAATTTTTCTAATGATTGCTTAACAGCTTGAACAGATCCTTGAACGTCAGCTTTAACAACTACGTTTAACTCTTTAACTTCAGCATCTGACATTTGGCTAAAGAATTCATCAAGACTTATTCTTTGATTAGATTTTAGCATTTCTTCTCTTGCTATATGTTGTCTCTTTTCAGCTACATTTCTTGCTATTTTTTCAGTAGCAACTGCAACGAATTGATCTCCACCTTGAGGAACTTCTGATAATCCTAATATTTCAACTGCAGTAGCTGGTCCAGCAACTTTAACTCTTCTACCTTTATCGTTTATCATCGCTCTAACTTTTCCACAAGCAGTACCTGCAACTATAGGATCTCCAACTTTTAAAGTTCCTCCTTGAACAAGTACAGTTGCAACAGGTCCTCTTCCTTTATCAAGTTGAGCTTCTATAACTGTTCCTACTGCTCTTTTATTTGGATTAGCTTTTAATTCTTCCATCTCTGCAACTAGTAATATCATTTCAAGTAATGTGTCTATATTAGTTTGTTGTCTAGCTGATACAGGAACTGATATAACATCCCCACCCCAGTCTTCAACTAATAGACCTTGATCTGCTAATTCTTGTTTAACTCTATCTGTATTAGCATCTGGTTTATCTATTTTGTTTATAGCAACTATTATTGGTACTTCTGCTGCTTTAGCATGGTTTATAGCTTCTATTGTTTGAGGCATTATACCATCATCTGCTGCAACAACTAATATAGCCATATCTGTTACTTGTGCTCCTCTAGCTCTCATAGATGTGAAAGCCTCATGTCCTGGTGTATCTAAGAATACTATTTTTTCTCCATTTATATTAACTTCAGATGCCCCTATATGTTGAGTTATTCCACCTGCTTCTTTGTTTGTTACACTTGTTGATCTTATAGCATCTAATAAAGATGTTTTACCATGGTCAACATGTCCCATAACTGTAACTATAGGAGATCTTTTTACTAAATCTTCTTCTTTATCTTCTTCTATTTCCATTAATGCATCTATTTCTGCTGCTTCTTGTTCTGATGTATCCTTTTCTACTAATTCAAATCCATAATCTTTAGCTACTAAAGAAGCTATTTCAAAATTTAACTCTTGGTTTATTGTTGCCATAGTTCCCATTTTCATAAGCTTCATTATTATTTCTGTAGCTGGTTTTTCTAAACTATTTGCTAATTCTTGAACAGTTAAGCTACCTTCCACTGATACTGTTGGAAGTCCACTTCCTTTAACCTCTTCATTTAATAATTCCATAGCCATTTCTGCATCATCTTGACTTAATTCATCATTCTTATCATTTACGTTTATATCTAATTCTCCTAGTTTAGCTATAAGTTCTTCACTAGTCATTCCTAAATTTTCTGCTAATTGGTATACTCTTGTTGACACAAGACCACCCCCTATTATATTTTTGTATTTTCAATAAGTTCTAAAACCTTATTTGCAAAACTTGCGTCCTTAATTCCAACAACTGCTCTAGGCGCTTTTCCAATAGCTAATCCTAATTGCAATTTAGTTGAATATGTAACACAGTTTATATTTCTAAAAGATGTTTTATCTTTAAATAACTTTTTCGTGTTATTCGAAGCATCATCTGCTACTATAACTAATTTCACCCTATTTTTTTTAATGTCAAGCATAGTTGAATCATCACCGGATACTAATTTACCTGCACGCTGTGCGAGACCTAGAAAAGAATAAATTTTTGCTTCATTATTATTCATCATCTTCAATCTCCTTAATTAGTGATTCATATACTTCTTCAGGAATTTCCATTTTAAAAGCTCTACTTAGGGCATTGCTTTTAATAGCCTTTTTTAAACATTCACTACAGTTACAAATATATGCACCTCTACCGTTTGCTTTTCCTGTTTTATCTAAAAATATCTGTCCTTCTTTGTTCTTAACAATTCTTATTAACTCTTTTTTATTGTCTCTATCTTGACAAGCTATACACTTTCTTTGAGGAACTTTTTTTTACCTTTTGCAAATGTATCACTCCTTATATCTAAGCATCTAGTTCATCTTGATTTGCTGCTTCTTTAGCTGCTTGAGTTTCGCTTTTTATATCGATTTTCCAGTTAGTTAACTTAGCTGCAAGTCTAGCATTTTGACCTTCTTTACCTATAGCTAGTGATAATTGATAATCCGGAACTATAACTAAAGCACTCTTCTCTTCTTCATTTACATCTACAGACATAACTTTTGATGGGCTTAGAGCTGCTGATATAAATTCAACTGGGTTTTCACTGTACTTGATTATATCTATTTTTTCGTCACCTAGTTCATCAACTATATTTTTAACTCTTGATCCTTTTGGTCCAACACATGCTCCTATTGGATCTATATTTTCATCTACTGAGCTAACTGCCATCTTAGTTCTAGATCCAGCTTCTCTTGCAATGCTTTTAACTTGAACAGTTCCTTCAAATATTTCTGGAACTTCCATTTCAAATAGTCTCTTAACTAAACCTGGGTGACTTCTTGAAACACTGATTTGAGGTCCCTTATTAGTTTTCTTCACTTCTAATATATAAACCTTTATTTTTTGTCCTGCTTGATAATGTTCTCCTGGTATTTGCTCTGCTTGAGTCATTATAGCTTCTATTCTTCCAAGATTCACATGCACTATGTTTTTATTTACTCTAGCAACCTCTCCAGTAACTATTTCATCTTGTTTGTCTATAAACTCATTATACACGATATCTCTTTCAGCTTCTCTTATTCTTTGAACAACTACTTGCTTTGCAGTTTGAGCTGCTATTCTTCCAAATTCTGTAGTAGTTATCTCATTTTCTATTATATCACCAATTTCATAGTTAGGACTTATTTGTCTAGCCTCATCTATTTCAATTTCTAAGAAAGTATCATATATATCTTCTGAGTCAACAACTACTCTTTGAGAGTAAACTTTTACATCTCCTTTTTCTCTATCAAAATATACTCTAACATTTTGAGCTGATCCAAAGTTCTTTTTATAAGCTGTTAATAGTGCTTGTTCTATAGTATCTATAAGTATTTCTTTATCTATTCCTCTATCTTTTTCTAATTCATCTAATGCTTCTACAAACTCGTGGTTCATTTTTTTATCCTCCTATTTTTCGATATTAAGTTTTAATTAGAATTTTACAGCAAGTCTTATAAGTGCTATATCTTTTTTATCAAATTCCATCTCTTCACCGTCTACTATTAATTTAACGACTTTATTTTCAGCTAGTTCAACTAATTCAGCTTCAAAATGTTTTAATCCATTTGTAGGTTTATATAATTTAACCTCTACATCTCTACCAGCATATCTGACGAAGTCCTTTTCTTTTTTTAATGGTCTATCAAGTCCTGGTGAAGATACTTCTAAGAAGTAGTTTTCTTTTATTGGATCTTTTTCATCTAATATAGGGTTTATAGCTCTAGTTACAACTTCACAGTCGTTTAAAGATACCCCCCCATCTTTATCTATAAATATTCTTAAGTAATATTCGCCCGCTTCTTTAACATATTCAACATCAACAAGTTCGATGTTATGTTCATTAGTTATTGGAAGTACTAATTCTTCTATCATTGCTTCTGTACTTTTTTTCATTCGACTTACCTCCTATTCAGTTGTTATTTTATAGCCTATAAGTACTATAAATAAAAGAGTGAGAACTTTCCGTCTCACTCTTAGTTTTTACATTTTATACTATTTTATATACTATAATACCATACATTGTTTTATTTGCAAATTTTCTAGTATTATTCAATGTTTTATCCTATTTTTTATAGTTTTAAATTTAGTTTTTTTGAACTTTATTATTAATAAATTTATATATCCTATCAAAATATTCTTTTCCTAATATATCATATCCATTAACATGTTGAACTCCATCTATTAGCCATAACTCTTTCTTGTTATGAGGTATATTATCATAAATTATTTTGCTACTATTTGGAGAACATACCTTATCCTCTTTCCCATGTATTAAAAACATAGGAGTTGTAATATGCTGAACCGCTTTATATGGCTTTACATCTTCATAGCTAAATCCAGATTTAACTTTTGTATATATATTTCCCATAAATTTAGCATACACAACAGGTAATAGTGGTATATTTTTATCTTCTACTCCTAACCTTATAGCATCTTGCATCTCATGATAAGGAGAATCTGCTATATAAAAATCTACATACTTATTTTTTTCATTAATTTCTGAATGCATAACAACAGTTGCAGCACCCATTGAATGTCCATGAGCCCCTAATAGCCCATTTGGATATTTTTGTTTCACAAACCTTGCTACATTTTCTAAATCATATCTTTCATAAAGTCCAAATGTATAATCATTTCCACCAGTATGTCCTGTATGCCTTTGGTTATATAGCATTACATTATACCCATATTCTAAATATTCATATGCTTTTTCTAGATATTCATAATAATTACTTTCAATTCCATGAACTAATATTATGCTTTTATCAGTATTTACATTAGACTTTATAAACTTTCCTTCTATTTTATATCCATTTTCAGGTGAGTTTATAAAAACATCTTCATACTTATATTTTTTTAACTTATCTAAAGGCTTACCTTCTCTATGTGAAAAACTTCTACTATATCTTCATTTTTTATTTTTTGACTTGATCCAACAGATCCATCATACACTAAATACCCTACTACGCAAGATCCTATTAATAAAACTAAACTGATTAAAAACACTGCTAAAACTGACTTTTTCATTAATTCCTCCCATTTTTATCACTTGGTACTAATACTTAGTATATATTAAAATTAAATTCTTTTCTATCTTTTAATTCCAAAAAATTAAAAAACAAGCTATTATTAGCTTGTCTATTAATTGGAGCTAGTGATAGGAATCGAACCTACAACCTGCTGATTACAAGTCAGCTGCTCTACCGTTGAGCCACACTAGCATATTGGCGGGAATAACAGGACTCGAACCTGTGACCCATTGATTAACAGTCAATTGCTCTACCAACTGAGCTATATTCCCATTTTATTTTGGAGGCGACACCCAGATTCGAACTGGGGATCAAGGAGTTGCAGTCCACTGCCTTACCACTTGGCTATGTCGCCTCATTTCTTACAGTATTATTATATTATGTTTTTTAATTTTGTTAACCTTTTTATTAATTTTTCACTTTTTCTTCGATTTTTTCGACACTTAATATGTACATAATTTCAGTTTATCATTTCCTTTTTTAATTAGATAAAATCCTACTATTAAATATATTACATTCATCCATAACCCTATTGGATTTGGTATTATAATTAAAAAATTATTTAATATATGGGCAAATATAGTTGCTTTAATAGACTTAGTGTAATAATAAATTAAACCTAATATTATTCCGCCTCCAAATGCAGCTACACCTTGTATAATATTTAAGTGAACAATTCCAAATATCAAAGCTGAATATACTATAGCTTTTATAGGTTTATTGCTAAATTTTTCTAATAACTTTCCAAGTAAAATTTTTCTAAAGATTAATTCTTCAATTATAGGTCCTATTATAATAACTTGAATACTAATTACTATCGTATTTATGATAGTAGCATTTTGCATATATGTATTAAAAATATTTTTTGATGGAACTATATGTAAATATAAAATCCAATTTGATATTATAACACTTTTTACTAAAACAAATCCTAAAATCATGCATATACAACTCACCATATTTTTTTTTAGTAAAAACCTACTTTTACTTTCATTAAATTCCTTATTTTTCCCCGGAAATATTTTTTCGATATTTTTAAGCAAATTAAAATTATTAAAACATCACAAATCCCTATAATCAACGAGATTAAGTTTATATCCATAATAATTCCCCCTTTTTATATTCATTTTAATTATATACTTAAAGTCCTAATATGTACAAATAGGATTATAACTCTCAAGTTTCTATAAGTTATAATCCTATTTATTAGAATAATGATAATTGATTCTTATCACTCATATTTTCTAAAGATCCATGATTCGTTAAAGTTTCAATTACAGTTTTTGAAATTTTAGTTCTCTTTCTAAGATCTTCTTTAGATATAAATTCTCCATTATCCCTTTCATTTTGGATATTTATTGCTGCATTCTCGCCTACACCTTGTAGAGCTATCATAGGTGGCAGTAAAGTCTTCTCGCCTACAACCTGGAAGTTTTTCGCATCTGATTTGTATATATCAACCGGAATTATCTTTATACCTCTAGCATACATTTCAAGAGCAACTTCTAAAACCGTCAACATATTTTTTTCTTTAGTAGTGGCTTCATTTCCTAACTCTTCAATTTCTCTTATTTTTGATTTTATAGCCCCTAATCCTTTTACAATTAAATCTGCATCAAAATCTTCTGCCTTAGTTGTAAAATAAGTTGCATAAAAAGCTTCTGGGTAATGAACCTTGCAATACGCAAGTCTAAATGACATCATTACGTATGCAACAGCATGTGCTTTAGGGAACATGTATTTAATTTGTTGGCATGACCATATATACCATTCTGGAACATCATTCTTTTCCATTTCTTCTATATGTTCAGGTTTTAATCCCCTACCTTTTCTAACACTTTCCATTATTGTGAAGGCCATTTTAGGTGGTAATCCTTTAAATATAAGGTAGTTCATTATATCGTCACGAGTAGATATAACATCCTTAAGACCTACTATTTCCTTTTGAACTAGCTCTTGAGCATTATTTAACCAAACGTCAGTACCATGAGAAAGGCCAGATATACGAACAAGCTCTGCAAATGTAGTTGGCTTAGTATCAAGTAGCATTTGTCTAACGAACTTAGTTCCAAACTCAGGTATTGCTAGTGAACCTATTGGACAATTTATTTCTTCTGGTGTAACTCCTAGTGCATCTGTTGATGTAAATAATGACATAGTCTCTTTATCATCTAATGGTATTGTTGTAGCATCTATACCAGTTATATCTTCAAGCATTCTTATTATGGTCGGCACATCGTGCCCTAGTATGTCTAATTTAAGTATTCTACCACTTATAGAGTGATAGTCAAAGTGAGTAGTTATTACTCCACACGAAGTATCATTTGCAGGGTATTGTATAGGCGTAAAATCATACACATCTTTATAATGAGGAACAACCATAACTCCACCAGGATGTTGTCCTGATGTTCTTTTTACTCCTGTACATCCATTTGCTAATCTTAAAGCTTCTGCTGAAGTAGTGTTTATATTGTTTTCTTCTATATATTTTTTAGCATATCCAAATGCTGTTTTTTCTGCTACTGTACCTATCGTTCCAGCTCTGTAAACATAGCCTTCACCAAATAGCTCCTCTGTGTATTTATGAATTATTGGCTGATAATCCCCCGAGAAGTTTAGATCTATATCCGGTTCTTTATCTCCTTCAAATCCTAAGAAAACTTCAAATGGTATATCATGACCATCTTTTTTTAGGCGTCTTCCACATTTTGGACAATCTTTATCTGGTAAGTCTGCTCCTGATCCCCATTCTCCTATTTCATAAAAATAAGAGTATTTACATTCTTCATTTTCGCATATATAGTGAGCAGGCAACGGATTAACTTCGGTTATATCACTCATAGTAGCCGCAAAAGATGACCCAACAGATCCCCTCGATCCCACTAGGTATCCATCTCTTAATGACTTAGTAACAAGTTTTTGAGAAATGATGTACATAACTGCATATCCATTTCCAATTATAGAGTTTAATTCTCTATCCAATCTTACTTTAACTACTTCTGGCATAGGATCTCCATAAATCCTTTTTGCCTTTTCATAGCACATTTCCCTAAGTTCTACATCAGACCCTTCTATTACAGGTGGGTATGTATCATCGGGAATCGGTTTTATATCTTCAATCATATCTGCTATTTTATTAGTATTTGCTACAACTACTTCGTATGCTTCTACTGGATCTAAATAGCTAAATTCTTCTAACATCTCATCTGTCGTTCTAAAATGAAGATATGTCTCTTCTTCATCTACCTTAAATCCTTGAGAATTTTTTAAAACTTTTCTTAGAACAGCCTCATGCTTATCTAAAAAATGTACATCTCCTGTAGCTACTGGTATTTTATTAAATTTCTTAGCTACATTTATTAGTTTTCTATTTAAATCCCTTAATTCTTCTTCATCTTTAACTTCACCTTTTTCAATCATGAATCTATTGTTATCAATTGGCATAACTTCTATATAGTCATATAAATCTATTATCTTTTCTATTTCTTCGTCTGGTAAATTTTTCTTAACAGCTGCGAATACTTGTCCTGCTTCACAGGCAGACCCTATTATCAAGCCTTCTTTATGCTTTCCTAATACACTTCTTAGTATCCTAGGAGCTCTGTAAAAGTGATTTACATGTGCATCTGATACAATCTTATATAAGTTTTTTAATCCAGTATAATTTTTAGCAAGCAAAGTTATATGATTTGTTGCAATTTTTGTATAGTCAAGGCCTCCAAGCTTTTCATTTACATCACTTAACTTTTCAACACCTTCTTTTTTAAGCATCTCTAAAAACTTTATAAATATATGAGCGGTTGCCTCTGCGTCGTCTACTGCTCTATGGTGATTTAAAAGAGGTATTCCTAATGCTTTAGCAATAAGGTTCAACCTATGTCTTTTTAATTGTGGTAATAAAACCCTAGCTAAAGTTAAAGTGTCTATACTCTTATTTTTAAACTCTAGACCTTGTTCTCTACTTTTTTGAGATATAAATCCCATATCAAAATCTGCATTATGCGCAACTAAAACATCATCACCTACAAATTCTAAAAACTTAGGTAGTATAGCCTCTATAGTCGGTTTATCAGCTACTAAATCATTAGTAATTCCTGTTAATTCCTGTATTTTATAAGATATATCTGTTTCAGGATTTATTAACTCACTAAATCTATCTACAACTTTAAAATTTTCTATTTTAACTGCACCAATTTCAGTTATCTTATCATTTGTATTAGAAAATCCTGTAGTTTCTATATCAAATACTACAAAACTTTGAGATAATTCTTTATCATTTGGGTCTTTTATTATAGGAACTTCATCTTCTGCTAAGTATCCCTCAACACCATAAATAGCTTTTATGCCATGTTTCTTAGCAGCATCCATAGCCTCTGGGAATGCTTGTACCACTCCATGGTCTGTTATAGCTATTGCTGGATGTCCCCATTTTGCAGCTCTCTCAACTAATTTTTTAGTTGAGCATATAGCATCCATTGATGACATTTGAGTATGGGCATGAAGCTCAACTCTTTTAACATCTGACTTATCTATACGCTCTTCTTTAACTTCTTGTTTTATACCACTTATAGTCATAGTTAGTTCTCTCTGATAGTTATCATAAAGTGCATCACCTTTTATTTTTAGGTATGCACCTTTAGTTACTGAATCTATAACTTTATCTTTATTCATATCATTTAAAAACAGTTTACAGCTTATTGAACTTGTATAATCTGTCACTGCTGCTATTAAAAGAACTTTACCATTTCTCAGCTCTTTTAATTCAACATCAAAAACTTCACCTATTATACACATAGTTCCTGAGTTAGGATTTAATCTATTTATTTTTCAACTGGAGCATTTACATTTTCTCCATAAATATATTCTTCTTTTGATAAAGCTCCTATATCTTCATTACTTTCAACTTCATTTTCATCTTCTAATTCTAACGATTCCGCTATTCTTTCTTTTACCATTGTTCAACTAAATTATCATTTTTCATAATTAGCTTTTCTACATCAGGACCTCTGTTGACAGATTTTTCAAAAACTATGTCTATTTCGATTCCAGCTTCCTCTGCCAATACATTTTTTAAAACCTGTATAGCATTTTGATTTATAAGTCTTCTATAAAACAAATCTGATGGTAACTTTATTTTTAAGGTGTCATCTATACACATATACTCAACTTTTTTCACCCATCCACTTAGCGATGGACATAAATTAATTAATATGTGTAATATATTTGACCAATATTTTATAATATCTTTTGTTTTTGTTTTTCTAATTTAATATATCTTACTTTAACTTTTACATCACTAAAGTAATCAAGTTTTTCTTAATTTCTTCCCTTAGCATGTCTGTATATATGTAGCTTATTATATTTTTTGAAGATAAATATATATATATTATTCTTTCTTCCTTAAAGTATATTATTTTTGTTACATCTACATCTGCTAATTGTTTGTTTAGAATAGTATTGTCTATTTCAAGTTTTTCCAAATAATCTTTAATAGTTTCCATAAGAAGTTCCCTCCTCTCCATCAAATCATTATATCATATATACTACTTTTTTTATTAGGATTAGCTACAAAATATATATTTTTAATAATATATTAGTAAGTAAGTTAGATGACACATTTAAGGTGGTGATTTCATGGATAACGTTGATAGCGTTTTAATAAATAAAATTTTACTTTCTTATGAAGATTTAGGAGAAAAAAAATAATAAAAGAAATTGTAAAAAGTGTAAATGTTAATAAAAGATTGTATATGCTTTATTTTAAAAAAGATTCATACCTATATGTACCCTGCCTAGGTTAAGACTTATACTAGTTTCAAAGCAGGGATTTGTATCTTTTTGTTATAACTTTTTCTCATTCTTACATTCTAAAAACATTTTTTAAACATATCTAGTAAAAATATTTTTTCTATAGCTAAATTTGTTATATATCATGAGATTGGCCATATACTGGATTCAAGCATAGATTCTAGCAGAGCTGAATACAGTCAATTAATCAAAACTTTTATAGATAAGCTTGTTGAATATAATATAGATATAGATATGGAAAACCTTCACAAAAAAAGCTTGCCGGTTGATTTAGAGGAATGTGTTATAAATTTAAAGAAAAATCTTATAAATAGAGAGTCTATAGCTTGGTCTATAGCTCATAAACTTATAGACTTCGAGGACAAAAACGAAGAGTTCATTTTTGATAACATGCGAGAGTATGCACTAGCTACTTATAATTTCGGTAATATTTCAAATATTATTAGCGAAAACAACATAGATATTTTTTTAAAGTATAAAAGAATTGCGTAAAAATGAGGGGATCTCCCTCATTTTTTTATTTTTTATGAACTGGAACTTCATAAACTAAATTGCTAGTTGTATCATACATTCCTACCAATTTATTCATTACTCCTGATATAGCATTTGCCCAGTTTACATCTGTAGCATATTGATGCCATAAATTTTCATAGCTCCATCTCATTTTATATAAAGTATTTTGCCCATATTTACTACTATGTATATAATTTGAAGATAGCCACTTAGCTGAACCTTCTATAGTTTTTTCAACTGTTGTCCATCCATTTTTATATGCAGCTTCAGCCCCTGAAAGGTTAGCAGTTCCATCAAATGCTCCTATTCCAAAGAAGTTATACACTTTTACAGGTTGAGGTAGTGGTTTCCCTTGATACGATGTTAAAACTTGACCTTGTGCAAGAGTTGATCTTCCATAACCTGTTTCTAGCATAGAATGTCCTACTAAATATACTACATCTATATTATATTTTTGTGCAGCATTTATAAATGCTTGCCCTTGGTTATAGAAAACATTAGATCCGCCTGATGTAGGACTTAAACTATTTAAATATCCATTTAATTCACTTGCAGTTATTCCACCTTTATAGCTATCTAATCTTAAAAATTGTAGCATACCACTTTTACTTCCTGTAAAGTTACTTGGGTTTATATAGTGTTCTATATCAGATCTACTAGCTTGTACAAACCCACGTGATGCTATCATATTTCCATTACCTTTACTAACTTGTTTGTTAACATGTTGTGTTAGAGTATAACTTACAGGCGTATTATTAACTGTTGCTCCATCTACAACCTCAGAGCTACCTCCTCCACCTGTATTTCCTCCACTATAATCTTTTAAGTAGTCACTTGATACGTAACCTTCTTTTCCATTGAATTTAATCTTTGACCATCCATTACTTTCTGATATTACTTCTACTACTTCATTTTGTCTTAGCGATCCTATTTTACTACTACTTGTTGATGGACCACTTCTTACATTTAACGATGTTGCTGTTACTATTTTACTATTACTTGGGTTTGGATTTTCACTTCCTCCTCCAGTATTTCCACCATCAGAGTCTTTTAAGTATGTACTTGATACGTAACCTTCTTTTCCACTGTACTTAACTTTTGACCATCCATTACTTTCTGATATTACTTCTACTTTATCATTTTGTTTTAGTGATCCTATCACTCTATTACTT
>NZ_JAIXHU010000027.1:0-41872 GCF_025671395.1 Paraclostridium sp. AKS73
CTAATCATTATCTGAATATCTGGCTTGGTTGTTTGTGTTTAATTCTTTAAAAAAGAATTTATATAATTAACCTACTGTTTAATTTTCAAAGTTCATTTTCTCTTTTGTGTTTCGTCCGTTTCTTAAGGACAAGTAATACTTTATCACCATTTTAAAACAACGTCAACACTTTTTTAAAATTTTTTTTATTTTTTTATTTAATATTCAGCAGATTTAACATAAAATTCAGAATAAATATGTTAAAATATTTTAAACAGATATATATTGGACATAATTATGAATACAATAATGTATCATTCTAATTAAGGAGGGATTATATTGGGTACGTATCTTAGAGAACCCGTAAGTGGTTTTACTCATTTAGCAGGAGCTATACTTTCATTTGTTGGATTACTAGCATTAGTTATAAAAACAACAATTACTAGCCCTACTATAGTAAATCTAACTGCGGTTATAATATTCGGTATAAGTATGATGCTTTTATACTCTGCATCTGCGACATACCATTTGGTAGTTTCATCTGAAAAAGTAATTAAGTTTTTAAGAAAGCTTGATCACTCTATGATTTTCATTTTAATAGCAGGTTCATATACGCCATTTTGCTTAATTGCTTTAAACGGAGCTAAAGGATTCACTCTTTTCGGTGTAGTATCTGGAATAGCTGTTGCTGGTGTTTTATTTAAAATGCTTTGGTTTAATTGCCCTAGATGGCTATCTACTTCTATATATATAGGAATGGGATGGATATCTATTTTTATAATAGGACCTTTATCTAAAGCAATATCACCTCAAGGAGTTTTTTATTTAGCTCTTGGTGGAGTTTTCTACACTATAGGTGGAATAATATATGGAGTTAAACCTAAATGTCTTGATTTTAAATATTTAGGTTTCCATGATATTTTCCATATATTCGTTATGTTAGGGAGCCTAACTCATTTTTATTGTGTATTCAAATATGTAATATAAATAAAAATCCCTTCTTACATTTTAGTAAGTAGGGATTTTTAAATTTCATTTTAAATTTTTAAAATCTTCTATCGTTGGTTCTATACATTCTCTATAATTTCTTTTGTGTCTAAATTCACTAAGTTCTCTGTATATTTTTACACGAGCTAAGTTTATATCTCCTAATGGTCTATGTTCCACACTGCAATGCCCTGGCGAGAAAGATAACTTTTCTCCCATTTCACTTCTAGTATCTGTTATAAACCATTGTCTTGGAATTATTATTTTACCAATTTTAATAAGAGGTGACTCTTCTTCATCCCATTCAATAGATGAATCATTTATAGGCATAGACTTCGAATTCGTTTGAATTTGGATATAAAATTCAAAACTAGCTTCATTATCAATTAAATGTTTTTGCATATTTTCTGAAAGATAGTTGTATGTAAGTCTTTTAGGTAATTCACTTTTATATTTCGAATTTGGTTTCACACAAAACTTAACTATTTTATTTTTATAAGCATATGGAGTCGTACTAAAATAGCTTACATCTAGCGGACTTGTTTGGTTTGATCTTCCTTCTATAAGGTCTTTAATTATATTTAATTTATCTGATTTATATAAACTATACATCAGAGCAATTGGATTCTTTTTTTAACCATATAATATATAGAATCTCTGAATAGAGGTAATGTTCCTATAGGCATAGTTGGTATAGTAAGCATAACAAAATCCTGAGTCATTTTTTCATCATCTATTAATTTATCACCACTTACTCCAATTAATTTAATAGCCATGCCTCTAATATCTTTACTCTTATCACTTTTAACCTTATTTCCACCACTAGAAAATCTTATAAAGCAATTATATTTTTTTCCAGATTGAAAACTTCTGTTTCTAAATCTTTATTTAAATCATCATCTACAATAAATGTTCCTTTTAATAACCCTAGCCCTTTTGGATGTGCATCTCTTTTTGTAAATCCCTTTTCATAATCCTTAACTAACTTCGCCTTTAAAATTTCAATAATTTCGTTTGTCATTTCATTATTATCCCTGCTTGCCATAGCTAACCCCTCCAGTCCTTTTAAACTCTCTATTATCCTATCCAAATATTAAAGATAATAAAACAACAGGCATAAATTTATAAATTTATGCCTGTTCACTCTTATCTAAATTTATTTCATAACTCTCATTGCATTTAGTACAGCTATTAAAGCAACCCCTACATCTGCAAATATAGCTTCCCACATAGTTGCTACTCCACCTGCTCCTAATATTAACACTATTACTTTAACACCTAAAGCAAATACAATATTTTGCCATACTATTTTATTAGTCTTCTTAGCAATTTTGATAGCTTTAACAATATTGCTAGGTTCATCTGTCATAAGAACAACATCTGCAGCTTCAATTGCTGCATCAGATCCTAATCCTCCCATTGCAATACCTACATCTGCTCTAGCAAGAACAGGAGCATCATTTATACCATCTCCAACAAATGCAATTTTTTCAGTTTCTTGTCTTCCATCATATAATTCTTCTAACTTATCAACTTTGTCTGTTGGTAGTAAATTCGAATAAACCTTGTCTAAGCCTAATTTTCCAGATATATCATTAGCTACTGCCTGATTATCCCCTGTTAACATAACAGTTTCTTTAATTCCTATATTTTTAAGTCCTTGTATACAAGCTTTAGAATCATCCTTAACTGTATCAGATATTACTATATATCCTCTATATCTTTTATTAACAGCTATATATACAATTGTACCTACTTCCTTAGCTTTTGAAAAGAATATATTTTCACTTAACATTAATTTTTCATTTCCAGCTAATATATGCTCTCCTTCATAATCTACTTTAATCCCATGTGCAGCTATTTCTTCATAGTTATTTACTTTATCTAAATCTACATTTTCTTTATAATGTTTGACTATAGATTTTGCTATAGGATGATTTGAATTTACTTCTGCAATAGCTGCATATTTTAGCAATTCATCTTCACTTATCCCTGCAGGTTTTATATAAGTTACATCAAATACACCTTTTGTAAGAGTTCCTGTTTTATCAAACACAACTGTATCTACATTTCTTAAAGCTTCTAAATAGCTGCTTCCTTTTATAAGTATTCCTTGTTTTGATGCGTATCCAATTCCACTGAAGAAACTTAATGGTATAGATAAAACAAGTGCACAAGGGCAAGAGACAACCAAGAATATAAGCCCTCTATAGAACCAATCGTTAAATGATGCTCCCGGTATAATAACGGGTGGAACTATAGCAATTAAAAGAGCTGATATAACAACTATCGGCGTATAATATTTAGAGAATCTAGTTATAAAGTTTTCTGTTTTCGATTTTTTAGCACTTGCATTTTCTACTAAGTCTAAAATTTTAGAAACCGTAGACTCTTCAAACTCTTTTTGAACAGATATAGTTAAAACTGCATTTTTATTTATAAACCCAGATAAAACATCTTCTCCCTTACCAACCTCTCTAAGCAAAGATTCTCCAGTTAATGCAGATGTATCTACCATACTAAATCCGTCAACTATAACACCATCTAAAGGTATTTTTTCACCTGGTTTAACTATTATAACATCTCCAACTTCTACATCGTAAGGCGATACCTCTTTTATTTCAGAACCTATTTTTAGGTTAGCATAATCTGGTCTAATCTCCATAAGAGAAGCTATAGACTTTCTAGATTTACCAACAGCTTTAGCTTGTAAGAATTCTCCTAATTTATAAAACACCATAACTCCTACAGCTTCTGCTGACTCTCCTATAGCTAATGCCCCTAATGTAGCTATCGACATTAAAAAGTTTTCATCAAAAATTTGTCCTTTTCCTATGTTCTTAATAGCTTTTAATAGTACATCTGAACCAACTATTAAGTATGCAACTACGAAAACTACAGTGCTAAAACTCGACTCTTTACCTGTAGCAATTTCGTATATTCCAAATATATAAACTAAAATTCCAATTACAAGTTTAATTAAATCTTTTTTATCATTTTCTACTGGTACGGCTTCTTTTTTACTTGCAGTAACTTTCTTCTCTTTGTATTGGATATCTAATCCTGGTTCCGTTGTATTTATAATGTCTATTACCTTATCCATAGTTTCCTTTGAATTTGATGTAGAAACTAAATTAACTGTTAAAACCTTGTTGATAAAGTTAAGGTTAGCACTTTCTACCTCCGTTAACTTATCCACTTTTTCACAGATTACCTCTGCACAATGTGCACAATTTAATCCATTTAACACTAATTCTTTCTTTTTATCCTTAGTCTTTTTTCTTTCACCTTTATATTTAAACCTGGCTCTGTATCATCTATTATTTTTATTATTTTGTTTATTACTTCCTCTTGATCAAAGTCAGAATCTATATTTACTGTTAGCACTTTGTTTATAAAGTTTAAATTGGCTGAATCTACTTCTTGTAATTTATTTACTTTTTCATTTATAACTTCTGCGCAATGCGCACAATTTAAACCGTCTAGTACTATTTCTCTTTTTATGATAGCACTTATACTCATAATATCCCCTTCCTTTTTAATTGATTGATTTATTTATTATAAGTCTCTTGAATATGAGATAATCCGCAGTTAAAGATCTGACTTATATGATTATCATCCAGAGAATAGTAAACTACCTTACCTTCTTTTCTAAATTTAACTAGTCTTGCTTGTTTTAAAACTCTTAATTGATGTGATATCGCAGAATGTGTCATTCCTAATAAATCTGCTATATCACATACGCACATTTCACTTGAAAATAAAGCGTATAAAATTTTTATTCTTGTTGTATCTCCAAATACTTTAAAAAGTTCTGCTAAATCATATAAAGTTTCTTCTTGAGGCATATGATCCTTAGCTTTACATATTAGTTCTTCATGTATCTCTTCACAAGAACAGTCTTTAATTTCTTCTATGTCATATTTCATTTATATTTCCTCCTCAATATTATATATACAAATATATGAATAATTGTTCATATATAATATTATAGAACTCTACTTATTTTTTTGCAACAATTATATAAATTTATTTTTTAATGCACATAATATAGTTTTTTATTATATATATATAATAAAGTGTTTTCAGAAGTAAGATTCGAAAGTCTTTTATTTAGGAGGTTATTAACTTATGAATTTCGATGGTTATATGAACCCTATGTTTTCTGACATGGATAATAAATATATATATCCTATGCCTTATGTTAATCCTATGATATATATGAACCCTTACATGATGAATCAACCTAATTGTCAAAATACTAAAAAACAACCTAGTACTGATAATCAAGCTGATCAGTTACAAAATCCTTATCAAAGTAATCCTATGATGTATATGAACCCTTATATGATGAATCCTATGATGAGTGGTGGTATAGATCCTAATATGCTTATGCAAATGTACATGCAAATGATGCAGATGATGCAAATGATGGGTTGTATGCCTAGCATGAATCCTATGCCTAATCCTGGTATAGACAACTTAATGCAAGATTCTATGGGAGCAGGCTATCCAGATCCTTCAAAACAACAAATGCCTGGTATGCCTATGATGATGCCTATGATGGGTTGTATGCCTGGTATGCCTGGTATGCCTAATATAAACATAGAAGAATTTGATGAAGAGGAAATGTAAATTTATAATAAGGGAAATTTCTTTAAATTTTATGTATAAAGTTTAAAGATTGAGCTAATACTATTAATGTATTCCTCATAATATTCCCCCAATATTATAAATACAAGAAAAAAGCCCTAGAGTTTACTAGGGCTTTTTTTATGTTTATTCTATTTACTAACAACACCTTTTACAATCTTTAATATATCTGTCGCAATTTCAACGTTAGATTTTACACTTTCTTTCGCTACTATAAAGTCCGCAGTTGTATCTGTTATAACTTCTGTAACATCTTTTAAATTATCACTTATCTCACTAAAATTATCTGCTACTTCCGGTAATCTATTGATTGTAGTAGTTATGTTTTGAGAATTAGAAGAAATTAAATTCATTATATTTTTTATAAATTCATTTAAATTCTTTAATGTAAATATCAGGTATAAAATTGCTATACATCCTAATATAGCTAATACAAAATATATTGCATTTATATCTATATACATATTAAGCTCCTTGAGTTTCGCTTTGTTCTAGCTTAATAACTTCTTCGTTTACTAACTCTTCATTTTCATTTAAATTTTTCTTATTTTGTAAATAATCTTTTATTTTATTTTTAGATTCTTGGAAATTTTCCTTTCCTGTATTTAACTTTTCATTTACTCTAACTTTTGCTTGCTGTGATTTTTCATTTACAGTGCTCGCAACTTTCTGCGATTTATCTTTTAAATCTGATCTAGTTTCCTTCCCTGATTTAGGAGCTAATAATATTCCACCTAATGCTCCAGCGGTAACTCCTGCAGCTACCCCTACTGTAGCTATTTTCATTTTTTTTATTTCTTTCTGCTACTTTTTTGCTTTTCTTTTGTTCTATTTTTGCTAAACTCATCTTAACCCCTCCTATAATTTTTAATAATCACTTTATACCCAAATTATAAGATTTATAACCTTTTTTGTCAATTTTTGCCAAATTATTCTAAGAAATTATAAAAATCTTCAGATTCAGACTCAACAAAATCATATAGAACATTTTGTTCAAAGAACAGTTCTTCTTCTAATGTTACATAATTTTTAAAGTTACATTGTATTAACTTATTTATATACAATCTATCCTTTTCATTATATGTTGCAACAAAAAATTTATCGTTTATTTGGTAATATAATGCACTTAAATCATTATTTATTACATATGTTTCTTTTTTACATGATTATTATCAAAGTTAAATCTTGTAAATAACATACCTAAATCAAGTTCACTTTTTAATACAAATGGATTTAATTTATAAAACTTATCTAAGAACTCTGTTTTATCTTTCAAATCATAAATAGCTATATATTCTTGCTTTGATATTTCATCAAATACTTCAAAGTCATAAATATCAGCTTTATCTGTAAACATTAAAGAATCTATTTTATATTCATCATTTTTATAACTTATATGAAAAGCTAACTTGCAAGTGTAATATCCATCACTATCCTCATATAAAACATCACATAAATACATACCATCTCTTTTTTAGTAACTTTGTTCTTTAAAAGAGCCCCGTTAATATTTGTTATATGCATCTCTGAAATTTTTTCATTATTAGAAAAGTATTTTAAACTATCTTTATCCCATGCAATAAATCTCATAGTCATGTAATTAATAAATTCTATATCATTATCAACCTTTTTACATATTTTTGGATACAAATCAAATATATTAATTTTCGACTCATATTTATCTATGAAGTCTATATATTCCTCAGTATTACCAGGTAATTCTTTTTCCCAATAATATGTTTTTTTACCATAGTAATTGACTAAACTAAGAGCTTCTTCTTCTGTAAGTTGAATTCTATCAGATCCTAATCCTCCCATTAATCGCTCTTGCTCTCTATTTAATTCTTCATACGAAGCGTTTCTCAAACTTACATAGTCCGCTATTCCTAACCCTTCTGCATCTATTAAAAAATACTGATACACAATGTCATCATTATCTTCCCATCCAATTATAAGTCCCATACTTCCCATAAGTCTTGAATTCGTAACCTTTGCAAAAATGAAATCCATTTTATCAAACATCCTTCCTTGAACTTGTTTATTTTAAATATAAATCTATAATAAACCCTATCGATATATTCAGTTCATATAATAACAATATACCCATTTAAAAATTAATTTTAAATTATTTCTTATATTTTTACAACTATATGCTAAATTTATAATATAATAGATAAAAGAAAAATCGCATTAATTGAGGTGATATATATGAAAAAAACTGCAGCTTTCTTTGATATAGATGGGACTCTGTATAGAGATTCTCTAATGGTTGAGCACTTCAAGAAACTAATACGATATGAAATCGTAGATGAAAAGGTATGGTTAACTAATGCTAGAGATACATTTGTTAACTGGGACAAGAGACAGGGGAACTATGATGATTATTTATTTGAGGTTTGCGATATATATGTTGAATCTCTAAAAGGTTTAGACTTGTGTTCTATACATTTTACTAGTAATCAAGTTATAAAGTTAAAATCTGATAGAGTTTATAAATATACTCGTTCTCAAATAAAATGGCATTTAGACCAAGGTCACATTGTAATATTCATTTCTGGAAGTCCCGATTTCTTAGTTTCTAAAATGGCAACTAAATATAATGCTACTGATTTTATAGGTAGTACTTATGTCTTTGAAGACGGTAAATTTAATGGAGAAGTGATTCCTATGTGGGACTCAGCTAGTAAAAATGTAGCTATTAATGACTTTGTTGAAAAGTATGATATTGATTTATCTAAATCCTATGCATATGGAGATACAAATGGAGATATCAATATGCTTAGAAGAGTAGGTAATCCTGTTGCTATAAACCCTACTAAAGAACTTCTTCACCAAATAAGTAATGATGAAAATATAAAGGATATATCTAAAATAATAATAGAGAGAAAAGATTTAGTTTACCAACTACCTGCATCTGTCGATGTTCTAGATATATAATTTTAGGAGGTATTAATGACTTTAACAAATGATAGAGATTTTATGAAAAGATTAGAAGATGATATAGAACATTTAAGTAAAACACTATACTTAGATAATCCTGATTTATGGTTAGATTTTTTAGAAAAATCAACAGATAAAGACTTTGATGAAATGTCTTTATTTTTCGCAGCTAAATATAATTATGTTTCAATTATAAAATTTGCTGTGGAGATAAATAATTTTAATTTAAATTCTAAATCTAAAAATATATCATTTAATTGTGTTAAAAACCATTTAATAGATATTGCTCGCTCTGAAAATTCAATAGACGTATTAGATTATCTATCTAATGAGGAAGTATCTGATATAGTAGATTCAGTAAATGAGTCTAAATCTTTACACGAAAATGTAAAGTTAACTGTTTCGTATAACTGCCCTCATTGTAATTCTAATATATATGAGACAGGATACAAAGTTCTAATTTCTTCTAATTGCACATATTCAACATACGATAGAAAAATCGTTAGGTCAAACCCAGAAGAATTAGATTACGTAACTTGTATTAACTGTAATAATCAAATAAATGATATTACCCCTAAACAATTAGAAACTTTAACAACAGTAGAAAACTGTGGTACATGTGGATCTCACATACCTACAATAGGAATTTTAAAAGAAGTAAATTCAAACTTTAATACATCAACTGGTGTTTTTGAGGATATCAATTCTACATTTTGTTGCAAATCTTGTAGAAAACCTTTAGAAGATATACAGTTAAGACATTTTAATCTAATTTAATTTAAAATTTCCCAGGAAATTTTAAAATCCCACTCTTTAAATGTTAAAGAGTGGGATTTTTTATTTAAATTTAATTATTTTCTTAATCTTAACATCATAGTATTCAATAAATAGAGTATATACATAGTCATATACAATAAAACCTATTTCAAATCCAATTACAGTAAATAAGTTCATCGGTATGAATATAAACGCTTTGAGAATTATATACAGCAACACTGCAATTAGATTAGCAAAAGCTATTTTTAAAACTAGCTCTATATATACCCTTTGATTTTTTTCTATCAAATATTTTACTATCCCATAAATTCCAAATGTAAATACATAAAAAATCCACTGGGCTTTATTTTGTATAATAAAGAAACTCAATAAAATCGATGCTATAGAAAATATTGCTCCATATTTTCCTCCATACTCTATTATTACTATAGAAACTATAAAAGAAGCTGCCCCCATAAAAAACAAAGTATTAATGGGAATTATATTTGATAAAATTAATAAAATTATGTTTAAAGACAGTAAAATTCCAGTATATGCTATTCTTTTACTCATATACATATCCTAACAACATTCTATAAAGTCACCACCAAAGCATTCGCATATACTATCTAGGCACCATAATTTCGTACAAACTTCACAGAAGTCGTCTCCGCAGCAGCAACAATCATCACAACAGCAACAACAACAGCATCCATCTAAGCTATTATGTCTTCTTCTATTGTAATTATGAGCTCTCCTATTATAGTTGTCATAGTTATTGTTATATCTTGTAATTGCATCTTCATAAACTTTATTTTCGGGTTCAATGCTTATAGCTTTTTTTAAGTATGATTCTCCTTGCTCGTAATAACCTAAATTTAAAGATGCTATTCCTATAAGATAATTCCAGCTAGCACTACTTTTATCAACTATAGATATTAATATGTCATATCCCTTTTGAAATTCTTTATTGCTTATAAATTCTTTTGCCAAGTTGAACTTTTCATTATAAGTAGGATTGTTGTACATTAACTTCACACCCTTTATTTAAAATATTTTTATATCTAAGATAAACACCTGAATAAACTATATTCTCTATAATGTTTATATTAGCTTTTATATGTAGATTATCTATAGACTGTGCTAAATATCCTAAGCTTATAGATATAAGTTTATCCACCTTTTGTTTTAGTTCTTCTTTTTTATCTATGTATTCAATAAAAGGATTATATCTTCCTTTTTTTATGTCTTTATCTAAATCCTCATATGCATCTAATGTATATATATATTTACCTATATTAAATCCAATATTTCTTAAATCATCTCTATATTTATCGTCCTTATAAGAAAAAATTTCTCCCATAAGATTTCCAAATGTATTAGAAACTGCATCTATGTTGGTACTTTTTTCATCTTCTAGCTTTTTTAGATTTTCCAATTGTTTTTTATATAGTCTGCTTTTTCAGGATATTTATCATAAGCTTTTTTTAGCTTTCCTTTGTATATATTGTAAGCTAATATATCTTTGATTCCTTTATCATCATTTAAATTATCTTCTAACTTATAGTAAGTTAAAAGTACATTCATGCTAGCAGCGTATTCTGTTATCTCATTAACTATTCTCATTTTTTTATTTATAGGATTAGCTATACACACCTCTTTAGTTATATTAGCTTTAGGCCTATAAACAGAAGTTAAAAGTAAGATTAAAAAAGTTATATCATAATTTAGAGACAGTCTAGATATCTCTCCATGATTTTCCTTTAAATACTTGCACAAACCACAATAATATCCCTTATATGTGTCAAACTCTCTAAATGTTAAATCCATCTTATTTATTCTAACATATCCAAACATTATTATCCTTCCTATATCTACGAATTTAAATTCTATAATATAATATCTTTTTATTTATATAATATACATTTTTCTATATTATATCAATTTATATAAATTTAATCATATATCTCTATTTTTTATCACATCTTTCAATCATATACAAATAAATGCGCTTTATACTATATAATATTAGTTATATTAAAAATAAAAAGCTATAAGAATTATATAATTCTTATAGCTTCTTTAAATACAAATTTATTTATTTTCAAGTATTATTCAACTAAGTTTTTAGCTAATTTTTCTAATAAATCTTGTACATTTGTAACCATAGTTATAACTTCTAAGCTACCTCTATCTCTTAACTTGTTAACTGCAAATTCAGATATATCTATAGTGTAGAAATGAACAGGTCTTACTTTTCCATCTACAACCCTATAAGAAGGAGTCATATTTCCTACAGCTATAGTATGAAGTTGAGTAGCTAAGCAAATTACTGTTGTAGCTTTTTTTACATGACTTCTCATAGCATCTTGTGCTTGATAAACGTCCCCATAAACTATCGGTAATGGTCCATCATCTCTTATAGATCCTCCAAGAACTATAGGTACATTATTTTTAACACAGGCATGGATTATTCCATCTTGTATATTTTCATTTTCTATTAATTTCTCTATAGATCCTGCTCCTCTAGCTTTATTTAATAAATCTAGATGATGATAGTGTCCATTTTGTATAGATTCTTGTGTGTATACATGTTGCCCTAGTGCAGTTCCAAATACTCCTGCCTCTAAGTCATGAGTTGCAACTGCATTTCCACCTAAAAATGCATTTACATAACCATTATCTATTAATGATGCCATAGAATCTCTAGCTCCTTTAGCAAATACAGCTGCAGGCCCTAGAACCCATACTATGTATCCATGTTCTTTTTCATATTTTAATAATTCATATAAATTTTCATAATCTTTAGTGTAAGAAGTTTCTCTTGATCTTCCTGATCTAAACGCAAAAACATCTCCCTGAGCTTCTTCTTCTGTTTGGAAACCATTAGGATATAAGTAAATTCCATCTTTTGCATCTTCTGTTCTTCCTACTATAACTTTGTCCCCAACTTTAAGTCTTCTAAACTCTACTACATCTATTTTATCATCATTAGTTATTATAGGTACGCAGTCCATTCTAGTTTCTTCAGCTAATACCCATTTCCCATTTACTTTAAAATATTCTGGGTAAATGGACATAGCATGATAATTTTCTGGTGCTACACCATCTTTTTCTACAACTCCATAGCTTGCATCAGGAGCATTAACAAATACATCTTGTGTAAAATCTGGTTCTCTATATTCCCTTAATTTAAAAGACATCTTAAAACCCTCCATAATAAATTTTTATGCTTAAAAACTTCCCTTCGATATAATTATAACACTAAAATTCTTTAATTTGGTGAAATAACACCTACTTTAGCGAAAACGTTCTTCCAGTTTCATTGTATTCTAATTGATTTGCTTCATTTAATTCATTTAAAATGATAATCATTAAATCTGAGTTTAAAAATATATTCCCATTTACATCTTTAATTTTCAAATTGTATTTGCTATATTTTTCTACTGCATATTTGCTTATTTTATCTTCAACTATTATATTAAATTTTTTATCTAAATAAACCTTAAATAGCCATGGCATGGCTTTATCACTTAAATTATTTACAAAGTAATCAAATGATAAATAAATTTCATTGTCTTCCTCAATGGTTAAAAAATCTGGCGAATTCTCTATAATTTTATCTATAAATACATTATATTTTTCCATATTTAATATACTCCTTTATAACTCTATTAAATTTATTTCAGTTTCTTTATCTTTTATTAGGTTAAGTGTCGCAATTGTAGTAGGTAATTTAAATCTCTTAGGTCCCGCTGATCCTGGATTTATATACAATATTTTATCTTTTATATAATTTTCACTTTTGTGAGAATGACCATATATAACTATATCTACTCCAATTTTATTTAAATCCTTCTCAATAGTCTTTATATCATGTACTACATATATTTTGATACTATCAAATTGTATCAAAATATCTTCTCGAATACTTTCAAATTCAGCTTTTTTATCACAATTCCCTTTTATAAATTTAACATCAGAAATTTTTCTTAGTTCCTCTATAACTTCCATACTCCCAATATCACCTGCATGTATAATTAAATCACACCCTTCAAAGTGATTTAAAACTTCTTTTCTTATCATACTATGCGTATCAGATATTAATCCTATCTTCACATTAACACCTTCTTTCTGCAAAACTATACCCCCTAAAAATTAGGGGGTATTTATTATTCTTTAAAATCATAAAATAAATTTAATATATCTAAAAATATATTTATAAAGTCTAAGTATAAGTTTAAAACATGTATAGATAAATCTTTACTATCATTAATATTTCCACTTTCTATTGCATATTTCACTAAACTTACATCATATAGTATGTATCCACTAAATATAATTATACTAAATACAGTAACAGTTATATTGAATGCTCCAAATCCTACAAATGAAGCTATTATTGTGAATGGAATTAAAATTATTAATCCTACAAATAATGTATTTCCTAATTTCAGATATTTATCACTTTTTTCTCTTCTTGCTATTGTTGATAATACAAGAAATATTAAAGCTGTAATAAATAAAACACTTATTACAATTTCTTTACCTAAGCTACCCACATACATTTGAATTATAGGGTATAAGATTATTCCATCTATAAAAGTAAATAAATATACCCAGTTCATGCTAAATCTATCAGGTATAATTCCTTTTCTAGAAACTAAACACAGTATTAAAAGTGCCACTACCATCACTACAACAATAATATTCGCAATCATAGCTACACTTTCTGGTACAAATGCTACTCCAAATCCATATCCTAAAAAACAGAATAGTATTGATATAGCTAAATATTTAAACACATCCGCTATCGGATTTTGAATTACTTTATTCATTTCTTTTCACTTCCTATTTAAAATTATAATATAATTATAACCTCACACTATACATTATTTGGTTAAATTATAGTTACAAATAGTTTACTCAATAAGCTTTATATAATCATAATACCCCATTTCTTTCATTTTACTTTTAGGTATAAATTTAAGAGATGCCGAGTTTATACAATATCTAAGTCCTCCATGTTCTTTTGGTCCATCATCAAAAACATGCCCTAAATGAGAGTTTGCTTTTTCACTTCTTACTTCTGTCCTAACCATTCCATGAGAAAAGTCCCTTTTTTCAATTATAACGTCCTCTTTTACTGGCTTTGTAAAACTTGGCCAACCACAGCCTGAATCAAACTTTTCTTTTGATGTAAATAATACTTCTCCACTGACAACATCTACATATATACCTTCTTCTTTATTGTTCCAATATTCATTATCAAATGGAGGTTCTGTCTGATCATTTTGAGTTACCTCAAACTGAATAGGCGTTAATTTATTTTTTAGTTCTTCTCTTTTTTTTATTGTTTTTATCCCAGAAATTTTTTTATAAAATTATATCTTCCTGATCCCTTAAAATACATTTCATAATGTATTGGATTTTTTTTATAATAATCCTGGTGATATTCTTCTGCTGTATAAAAAGTTTCTGCAGGAAGTATCTTAGTCGCTATTTCTTCTTTAAAAATCTCACTTTCTTGTAATTCTTGTTTTGATTTTATAGCTTCTTCTTTTTGCTTATCATCGTGATAAAAAATTGCAGTTTTATATCTATTTCCTCTATCATTAAATTGTCCTCCACCATCAGTGGGATCTATTTGTCTCCAATATATTTTTAATAATTCATCATATTTAACTAATTCATCATCATATGTTAACTGTATTGCTTCTAAATGCCCTGTATTTTCTAAACATACTTCTTCATATGTAGGATTTTTTGTATATCCCCCTGTGTACCCAGCTACAATTTTTTCAATTCCTTCATATTTACTAAAAGGTTTAAACATACACCAAAAACATCCACCTGCAAAAGTCGCTAATTTTTTCATGTTACTACCTCCAACTTATTTATTTATATATATATTCCCTGTTTTTACAAATCATAATCGCTTATACGTTTGTATACCTACTAAATTTTGTATTATAATAAATAAATAAATATAAACTCAACTTAATTTTGGAGGTGAGATTTTGAAAGATAAGTACATCATATATTTCATAAGTCGTACTAAAGATAATATGATTAAATTTATAGATAAAAATTTGAAACTTAATAATTTAAATGACCTGATCCCTACTCACGGAAATATATTAACTGCCCTTTATGAAAGTAATGGACAGCTAACAATGAAAGAAATTTCAAAAAATAGGAAAAGATAAATCTACAGTTACATCATTAGTAAATAAATTAATCATTTTAGGATATGTAAAAAAGATAAATGTTTAATAGATAAAAGAGTAACTTATATAAGCTTAACGGAAAAGGCATTAACTATAAAAGACCGTTTTGATTTAATTTCTTCTCAAGTAAAAGAAACTGCATATAAAGATTTCACTAAGGAAGAAAAAGAAGAATTTTTACGATTATTAAAAAAAATGAGCAAAAAACTTTAAAAATGCAAATGAGAATTTATAGCAAAAAAAATAGATAGATATAATCTCTATCTATTTTGGGGATATATGAATTTACAGTTTTTATTCTTTAATAACTGAATCTCTTAAAGAACTAATTTCTTTCATATCTAGGTATATCCTATATAAACTTATCATTATTGCTTTTTCTAAATCGCTTTTTCTTGAATTAAAAAATACTTTATAAAATTCATATAAACTCTGATCTTTATATGTAGTTTCTTTCAGTTCTTTATATAGTTTATTTACTAATTTAACTTCACTTTCTATTCCTCCACTTAAAAGTATAGAGAAACTTATATTTGTAAAAAAGTCATTTTGTTTTTTTAAAATTCCCTCGATATTTTCTTCTTTTAGCTTATTATTTATAAAGTTAAGTCTCATCCAGTAATAATTATTTTTAACAATTGCTTTTTCAATTTCTATATCACCTATGCCTTCTGAAGATATAAAGTTACATATTTCTTTATTAAAATTTATATAACTATTTATTGTACTTTTCATATCATTATTAATTTTATACGGAAATACTAAATTTGTTATAACTACAGTAGACATAGATGCAAACAATATTAATATTACTCTGTATTCTAATAGAGTAAAAATTGTTGTATTTGGATAGATCAACTTAACTGCTGTTATAGCTGTCATAGTTATAAATATACATCTTATATTATATTTTCTAATAGATATGTTTAAATATAGTGATATCATAAATATAAATATCATTAATTTTAAATTTCCATTAATTAGTTTATATATTATTCCAAGTGCTATAGCTCCTAAAATAGTTCCTATTGCTCTGTCTATAGATTTTTTTGTACTTTCTTCTGCGTATGGAAGCAATACAACTGCGAGTGTATATACTACCCATTTCCCTTCATAGATATTAAAATAATCTACTATAAAAACTGCTATAGATATTAATATTGAAGCTTTTATAGCTAAGTTAAATCTTAAAGAATCCATACTAAAATTATTGGTTATTGTATTAATATTATTTTTTAATTTTTTCTTATATTTGTTTTTTCAACTATAATTTTCATCTTTTGTTCATCATCTAAACAATTGTATAGTTCTTTAATAGCTATTCTTAAACTATAATAATTGTATTTATCTATATTTTCCTCCATATTTTTTATATCTATTGATTCATTATATCTACAAAATTTTTTTTTAATTCCTCTAAGTTTAAATTACCTGAAATATATAAATTTATATCTTCCAAAACATAATTTAAATTAATAAATAAATCTTCACTATAACTATTGCTTTCTATGTAATTTAAACCTGTATTTATTTTCTTTAATAGAGTAACAATAATTTGTTTGTATTATATATATTTTTATTATTTTATTTGATTTTCTATAGATTCATATAAATCTAATTCTAAATTTTTTAATAAAATATTCACTTTTTTATTTTCATTTTCTGTACATTCATTTTCTTTAATTAAATTTAATTGAGTTTTTATTAAATGTATTGTTTCATTAAGTTTTTTATCTGTAATTTTCTTAAAATTATATCTAGTAAAAACAAAGTATAGAAATAATATAACAACTGCTGAGAATACTAATGCTAATATTCTCTTTGGCATTTGCTCTAAAGTTACAGGTGCATAAATCAATAATACATAGAGCATCATAAAAGCATTACTTTTAGACCCCTTTATTTCACTACTTCCAATATAATAAATTAAAAAGCTTAATAAAAATGTAGTAATTACTGCATAAATTGAGTTGTAATTTGCAATATAAGCACAACAACCTATAATTATTTGTGCTAAACTCAATTTTAAAAATGTACGAGGTATATTATTTGTATGATTTTCACGAAGCATAGTTATAGCTATAGTAATTGAACCAATACCTATCAATATATTATCTTTCCCAAATATATAAAAGGACATTATTGATATTATAGATATTAAAAGTACAGCTATATTCATTAATTGTTTTTTCATCTTAAATTCCATCCTATATTTTAAATTTTTATAATAATATTACCTATTCTATTTATTTTTAATTTTATATTCATTTATACCCATTGTCCTTAATAATCATTCTAAATTATTTACTCAATAATAAGTATATATTACTTTGTTACTTGTAAAACAATTTTATATGATATAAAATTATTAAAAATAAATCTAGTTAATAAGGGAGTATATGAATATGAGTATAGAAAATAGAAAATTAGATAAAATATTAGATTTTAACAGAGCTTTTATTCAAAATAAAGAGTATGAAAAATATGAGACATCTAAAGATCCTGATAAGAAAATAGTTATATTATCTTGTATGGACACAAGGCTTACAGATTTACTTCCAAAGGCTATGAACTTAAAAAATGGAGATGCTAAAATAATAAAAAATGCAGGTGCTACTGTTTTACATCCTTTCGGAAGTATAATGAGAAGTATCATAGTTGCTATTTACGAATTTGAAGTCGATGAAGTTCTCATAGTAGGGCATGAGGGATGTGGCATGTGTAACCTAAACACAGAAAATCTTATAAATAAAATTATAAATAAAGGTGTATCAATTGAAACAATAAATACTCTTTCTAACTCAGGAATTGAGGTGAAAAAATGGCTTCACGGATTCGAGTCTGTAGAGGATTCTATAATAGATAGCGTTAAGATGGTTAAAAAGCATCCTTTAACACCAAAAGACATGATAGTTCATGGCTTAGTTATGTCTCCTAGTACAGGTGAAATATCTATAATTGTAGACGGTTATAAAAACAAATAACTACATAAAATCATTAGATTTTTTACCATTTACAAATTTTAACATTAGGAATATAATAAAAGTGTTCATTATATTTTTAATACATGAACATTGTGTGATATATAAAATATCATACTCCTGACTTTGTTTTATTTTATTTGTTTGTTAAAAATATCTTATATATGACTTTCTATATAAGAAAAAAGAAGACATCTTTTAGGTGTCTTCTTTTTTTAAAGTATTACTTGAGTTATGTTTCCACTACTGTCTTCAATACTTATTATATCTAAATCTTTAAAATTTCTTGAAAGCCACTTAATCTCCTTCATAGCTAAACTCACTTCTTGAGATGATAAATTTCCTATAAAATACTCTTCTCTTTCTTTTTCATATTGTTTATCCGAAAGCCAATTTCTAATAAATGTAAATGCAAAAGTATTAGGTATATTGCTTATACTTGCTCTTTTTGATTTTGCGGGCTTTGAAACTATCCTCATATATACCTCCATATAATAAAGCTTTTAATAAATTATATTTATTAAAAGCTATTAATATCACTTTATTATTTTAATTATATATCTTCTATGTGCGTATATTTATCTCTACCATTTCCTTCGATATATACAATGCTTGATCTGCTAAATTTATAGCATTTCTTATATCTTTATTTGAATATATTGTTGAAATGCCTATACTTAGACTAATATAATTACTTGCTTTTGAATATTGATGCTTTATCTTTTTATCTGAAATATTTTTAAGTATTCTTTCTGCAAAAACATAGATTCTTTTTTTATAGTATTTTTAAGAACGATACAAAATTCTTCTCCACCATATCTAAATATCATATCGCTTTTTCTACAACTGCTTTTTAGAACTTCTGATATAGATTTTAGAACTTCATCCCCACATTGATGTCCATAGTTATCATTGTATAACTTAAAATAATCTACATCTATCATCAATATCGATATTGGAATGTCTCTGCTTTTTACATTTTTTTTATATAATTCTAAGTATCGTCTATTATAAACATTACACAATGGGTCTTTCATCGATTCATATTTAGATTTTTTCATCTTTTTATACACTAATATAATAATTCCAATTAAAATAAATTGCTAATAATTATTAATGTACTCGTCTTTTTCATAATACTTATTTCTTCTTCTTCTTTAATCTTGTTATTCAAATGAAATTCATATTGCTTATTGTTTATTTTTGACATATCCAATTCATTCTTATAAAATTTTTGTACTAATTTATTATATCCATCCTGGTTTTTTAACTTTTTATAAATTTCTATCCTTTCCTTTATAGAAAATTGGCATATATATGTATCCCCTTCTTTTTTTCCATAATCCTCTAATTGCTCAAAGTATTCAATAGTCTTATCAGTATCTGGTGTTTCTTTAAAAAATAATGCATATGCTCTAGCCTTTAACATTTTACTTTCTGTATATTGAACAATTTCATTTCCTTTTTCCAGTTTATCTATTTTCTTAAAGTAAAAATCAACTTTATTAAAATCCTTTTTATTTAGTTCCTTTATTATCAAATCTGAATAATACATTATTAGTAAATCATCTTTATGAAATTTAGGTAAATAATCAATGAATGGCTCAATTTTAGATAAAATTATACTGTATTCATCCATACTTCCAACTTGAAAGTAAATTTCTGCTAAATTTAATAATGCATAAGTTTTTATTCTAGCATTTTCAGTTTTGTTTTCATTAAATGAGTTTATTATTTTTATAAGAGATTCAGCACTTTTTATATATTCACCTATATGTCTATATGCTATAGAAGAATTTATTTCCACTTTATATTTATTTTCTTTACTTACATATTTTTTGGCTTTTTCATACATAAGTATTGCACTTACAGTTTCTCCTTGAAACGTATTTATAATTCCCAAATAATTGTATACATCAAACTTATCTGATTTGTCTAATCGGTTAAATTATTTTTATTTTTTCAATTTGCTCTAATTTTTTTCCGCTACATCATAATTCCCATTTTGTATAAGAATTTTTACATTTTGAATTTTTATTTTTTCTTCCTTTTTAAAATTATTTAAATCATTTAATTTTGCTATAAAAATCAATAATACTAATGCAGATGCAAATACTATTATATAGTTTTCTTAATTTTAAAATTCATAAATCACCCCATAGATTCTTTATTTAATTCATTTTTATTTATATAAAAATTTTATATCTATAGTATATATTTTTATAATTCCTCATAACTTTATTATTTTAAAGTTCACATATATTATATCTTATTAATTTATCCTATATTTGTAAATTTACGAATATATTAATTTATTTTAAATATTATTTAATATAGTTTTTAAGCTATAAAAAATTTTTAGGGGGAAATTTATGTTAGAAGTATTTAAAAGAGATTTAAGTCAAAACAATAAAAAGCTAAGAAAATCCGGTTATATTTTAGGATTGATTTATGGTCCTAATCTTGAGCAAGACATCCCTATCCAAATACCTAAAACTCCTTTTTTAAGATTTGTAGAAGATAATAATGACCTTAGTGTTGATTTACTATTGGATGGTCATATAAAAAAATGTATAATAACTGAAATCCAATCTCAACCTGCATTTGAAGGCTATATGCATATAAATTTTAGATGTATCGAATAAAAAGGAAAAGACTATCTTAATAGATAGTCTTTTCCTTTTTATATACATTTAAGTAATAAATTACATTAGTGACTGCTCTTTTCCACAAGCTTTACATCTTCTCATTTCAACTATGCACTCTTCGTTATTTTCATTGATATTTTGGTATGTTACTATAGTATGCTTTCTTTCTTTTTCACAGTTATCACAAAAAACTGATTCTTTTAACTTTCTAGTTTTTAAAATTTCCATCTAAATAAACACCCTTTCCTCAATAAATTTAACTCTATCTACCATTATTGTTATAAGTGTGGTTATTTATACATAATAAGTAAAATTCATATAAACATGTATTTTCTAAATTTCATTTCTAACTATATAATTATATATAGCTCCTATTTGACCTGAATCATTAAAAAACTTACAAGGTCCAATATTCCATTTTTTATATAAATTTTCAATTTTTCCGGTTTCTTTTATAAGCTCTATAGAAAGTCTTTTCATTTCAGATTTCAAATCTTCTATAAAAATAGGTTGATTGCTTATTCCTCCTCCAATAAGAATTTTTTCTGGATCAACTATAAACCCCACATTATAAATACAAATTGCTATTCTTCTTATCCACATTTTATATAATTCTAAAACTTCATCATCCTTATTTTGAATCATATCAAATACGGAAACTCCGTCTAAACTTCTAGAATTCACGCCCTTTTTATTAGCTATTTCTCTGACAAATGATACAGTTGAGCTAGTTTTATTCAAAGTTTTTAGTCTATATTTTTCATGTATATTATCTAGAATCATATATCCAAATTCTCCCGAAAAATAATTATTCCCACTTACTAATCCATTGTTTATATACAAAGCTCCACCTATTCCAGTACCTAATGTAATACATACAAAATTGCTACATTCAGTTGCATTTCCAATCCATTTTTCAGCTAATAATGCACAATTTGCATCATTTTCTACTTCTACTTTTATTTCTAACTCTTTTTCTAAAATATACTTTATATTTACTTTATCTAATATTCGTATAGATCCTCCATCTTGTATGTATCCACTATTAGGATTCACACATCCTGGAACGCTAAGTCCTACTCCCTCTACAGGTCCACATTCATCCATTATTAATTTTATTGATTTTATAAACTTTGACATATCATACTTAGGTGTTCTTATTTTATCTTTCCCTTTTTTTACTTCATTTCCATATTTATCGTAAACTCCATACTTTATAGAAGTTCCTCCAACATCTATTCCTAAATAAGTGTTCAACTGCATCACCTCCTAATTAAAATAATCCTTTTATATAATTAATTTTATCATAATTTTTCCCAATATATGTAATATGATTTTTAAAAAATACTTTTATACTGTATACTGATTGTATAATTATAAATTTATGAAAGGAGTTGTAATTTTATGAAAAATCTCAAATTTAAAAATCAAATTTTACTCTCAACTTATATAATAATTTTATCTTTTTTACTTTTAAATATAAAATCTGTTGCAAATATGTTTCTTCACCTAATTTCTATATCGAAACCTTTTATAATAGGTATAGCAATAGCATTTTTAATAAATATTCCTATGAAGTTTTTTGAAATAAAGTTATAGAACCATATTTAAAAAAGACAAAATTAAAAAATCCAAAAGCTTTAGCAAGAGCATTATCTCTTTTAGTTACTTTACTTATTTTATTTGTATTAGTGAACTCATTTGTAAACTTTGTGATTCCTCAATTAGGTAAAAGTACTTCTAGTTTAATAAGTGCGGTTCCTCAGTATATAGATTCACTAGAATCTTATGTTACAAATTATTTTTCACATATAAATATTCCAGATAGTATTCATGCTAATATCTTATCTGGATTAGATAAAGTTTCAAGTTTTGTAATTAAATTTGCAAACTATTTTATCTCAAATATATTAGGATTTACAGTTGGTATTACATCTGCGATAACTAATTTTGTTATAGGGTTTATAATTGCAATTTATATACTTTTAAGTAAAGAGAAGCTTTTACTTCAATGTAAAAAATTTACCTTCGCTTTTTTAGATGAAAAATATGCAAATAAGTTAGTAGAAATTTCTCATTTAGTAGAATTTAAATTCTCAATTTATAGCTGGACAATGTATGGATGGTGCTATATTAGGTGTTTTATGTTTCATAGGTATGACTATATTTAGTATGCCTTATGCATTGCTTATTAGTACTATAGTAGCAATAGCTGCTTTAATACCTATATTCGGAACATTTATTGGAACTGCCCTTTCGGTTTTTATTATATTTATGGTTAAACCTATAACGGCATTATATTATTTAATAATGATGCTTGTAATTCAGCAAATTGAAGGTAACTTAATATATCCATTTGTTGTGGGTAACTCTATAGGACTATCCTCATTTTGGATATTAGTACCTATATTTGTAGGTTCTTCTATGTTTGGTGTTTTAGGTATTTTAATAGGAGTTCCTCTTTTTAGTGTAATTTACACGCTATTATCTAGATATGTAAATAAAAGAATAAAAGAAAAAAATATTAATCTATAAAAAAAGATGACTAAATGTCATCTTTTTTATGCTGCTAAAATTTCTTTTAATGCATCATATGAGAAATCTATTATTTCTGAACAGCTAACCTTATTTTTCTTTAGGTCTAAGCATATCTCAGTATTGTATTTTTCTCTAACTCTATTCATCAATTCTCTTGAATAAGCTCTAGCATCGTTTGATTGAGAGTTATCTTCTCTACCCTTTATATATCCCAATACTAATACAGCTGCATTTACAGCTCCACATAAACTTCCAACTGTAACGCCTGTTCCCATTCCACTTCCTAGCGCAACTGGAATATCAGTGTTATGTTCTTCATTATATGATTTTATTATAGCCTCTGCACATGTATATCCTTGTTTATGGTATTCTGATGGTTTTATCATTTTATTATCCTCCAATTTTTTATATTATTTAAATAATCTATATTATTATCTTTTTAGCTTAACTTTTCATTAAATAATATTACCCTATTTAAATAATTATATGTGATAATATCACATTAATAGTTTATATCCGAATAATAATTTTACCACATTTTGGATAAGTTGTCTGTTCTAACTATATGAAATTGCTATTTTTGAATATTTTCTAAATCACTTATTATATCTTTTACTATAGGCTCAAAAACTAATTTAAGATTATTTTCTTCATCTTCTGTATTTCCATCACTTAAATTATTTATCCCATTTATCATAGGTAATTCTGCTAATAATTTTAAGTTCATTTCTTCTAGGAATTTATCCGTATTTTCTCCATTAAATAATTTTATTTTTTTATCACAATCAGGACAAGTTATATAACTCATATTTTCAATAACACCTAATATATTAATATCCATTTTTCTAGCCATATTTACAGCTTTTGAAACTATCATGGAAACAAGGTTTTGTGGTACTGAAACCATAACTACTCCGCTTATCGGAATTGAGTTCATTACAGTTAAAGCAACATCTCCTGTCCCTGGAGGCATATCAATTACTAGATAATCAAGTTCTCCCCAAAGAACATCTTTCCAAAATTGTTCAACAACCCCTGAAATCATAGGGCCCCTCCATATAACAGGGTCTGCTTCATTTTCTGTAAGAAAGTTTAATGACATCACTTTAATTCCACAACTTGTCTTAACTGGTAAAATCATATCTTCTGCCATAGTTGCTTTTTTTTCACTAACTCCAAGAAGTCTAGGAATACTAGGTCCTGTTATATCTGCATCTAAAACCCCTACTTTATACCCTAATTGATTCAATTGTTTTGCTATAATAGCCGAAATAGAAGACTTTCCTACTCCTCCTTTTCCACTCATAACCCCGATAACTTTTTTTACGTTATTTAAAGGATTATTTTTAACTCCACAATTATCTTTATCTTTTGTGCACCCATTATTAGATGGACATGTGTTGCATGTTGACATAAATTCATCTCCCTATATTTTATAATTGGCATTTGCTAATTTAATTTTACTTACATTTTCATTTATTGTCAAATGCCAATTATAAAATAATAAAAAACAATATAAATTTTTAAATTACTTATATGTTTTTTTTATTATCAAAATCTATTCTATATTTAATTTTTCTAAAATACTATCCAGATTAATCTTATATTTATTTGATACAGTTTCAATTGTATCAAATAAATTGTTGCACAATAAACATTCTCCTATAATTTTATCATATTGATGAAATACATCTTCTGTTTTAGGATATTTTTCAACTATACTTAATAAGGTCATTTCCTTTGTAATCATTTTTACACTCCTTTTATATCTCCTAATGTTTTTGATATTGAATCTTCTAATCTTGTACATAATCCTGTCCATGTTTTATCTTCCATATTTAAATGTTTATTTCGAACGTTAAATTCAAGTATATTATTTATCATTTTATCTATTTCAATACCCAAATTCTTCTCAAATTCAGGAAGTTCATCTTCAAAAGGTTCAGCAATTTTTCGCATTTTAGGTAAATTTATATATTTAATTTTACCTGATGTGTTTATATATTCTCCAATCCATTCACTAATCCCCGGTATATCGGTAGTTATAACAGTACACCCACTTGCTAAAGCTTCTATAACTACTAAAGGTAACCCTTCAAAAATGATGGGAGCATAAATATATGAGTTTTTCTAAGTATTTCTGCTAATTCATTTTGTTTTACTTTTCCTAAAAACTTTATATCAAATTTACTTTCTTCACTAAGCTTTTTAATAGAATTAAATTCTTTCTCATTACTTCCATCCCCAACTATATTTATATTTATAATATCTTTTTTATAACTTATATAATTTAGTGATTTTATTAAAGACTCCACACCTTTTAATCTGCAAATTTTACCTGCAAAAGTAATATTGATAATATCATTATCTATTTCTTTATCAAAAAATATATTTTCATCATATCCACTTCCAAGAGTATATACTTTATCCTCACTTAGATTAAATATATCTTCAATCTCTTTCTTTTGCTCATTGTGCAACGAAAATATCATATCTAAGTTACATATATTATTTTTTATATAACTACTTTTTAATTCATTGCTTTGAAATTGCTTTAAACATGTTCCATGACAAATTCCTACTACAGGTATATCCTTGATAATTTCCCTTGCAAATGCAGTTATTAAATATAAATGATGACATATTACTAAATCAGGTTTTATATCTTTAATAGCTTCGTCTATCCTTTTTTTAAATGCATCCTTTAATTTTAATACCATATCTTCGCTCATATTTTTATATAAAGTACTATTATATGGCATAACATCACTCATCCCTACAACATTAAAAGGTATCTCTTTTGTATTGTAAGTTACAGGGTAAAATTTTATATCTTCACCAAAACATTCTTTTGGGTCATCAGCATCTATCCCTGCTATTACCCCTTGGTTATATCCCATCTTTTTAAACCCTTTTATCATTCCACTCATGTAAATACCACTACCTGTGCTATTTGGTTTTTGTGTTATTATATGTAGTATTTTCATAGTTCTCCCTTCAATTGTCAGCTAAAATCTATATCTAAATATACACAAGAGGAATCATCATTTACTTTAAATCTTGGAAATTTAGTTGTTGAAAAGTCTTCCAACTCTATATTTCTAAGTCTAGAGTAAATTTCTCCTGCTCCATATTTTTCTACCTCATTTATTAAATTTTCTTCTTCTATTGTTTTATATCTATCACTAATGCATGAAAATCCATCACTTGTAAGCATTATTTTTATATTATCCTTTATATCTATAAATCCATTTATAGCATTATCTATAGCATTTTCATCAAAATCTAATATCCAGTATCCATCTTTTGTATTCTTTTTCAATCTATTGCTTATTATTGTGCTCATCACACTATTTTTTATTTCTTCAAATGTAAGTCTCTCCAAATTAGGCAATTTTTCCATTTCATCATAAACCAATTTATCTAAAACACATAAAGTTCGATCTTTTATTAAATAGTTTTTGTTTCCTAATTTAAAATAAAATGTACAATCTCCAAGTAAAAAATACTCTAGTTTATTATTATAAAATTTTATAACCGCAATAGAACTGGATGGAGTATCTAACCTATCAATATCATTCTTATCAACTTTTTTATAATATTCATCGCTTATGCATTTAACTCCATTAAACATCAATTCTTTTAAAGTCATTTCATTATGTATGTTTTTGTGTAAGTAATTATTCCACCAGTTTACATACCAATTTGCATCGCTTTTGCATGAAATTAGGTTTTTATTATTTAGCCCAGTAGCTCCATCTAAAACCCACGCTCCAAATGGATTAAATCCTATTATATCTTCATTGTATTTTGCACTTCCTTGATAACATAAAGTGTCACAAACCTTTATTTCCATATCATACCCTCCGCGTATGGCATATATATATTACCATATTAATTTTGAAAAACTTGTCGAAAATTATATAAAAATTTCACTTTATATATGTATATACACTAATACCCAAATATCTTACTTTACTTAAGTTTATTCTCCATTAATCGATAAATTTCCTCTATATATTTTTTAGACACTTCTTTACATTCATAACATAGCATATTCATTCAACATCATTTTAGTAAAAATCATTTGTTTAAACGAAAAAGGTACCTCAAAATAAGTACTATAATGTTTACTTTGAGATACCTTATATATTTTTATTTAAAATATTTAACTCCACTTTCAAAAACCTTTTGATCTTTTTCACCTAGTATGTTTTTAACAACTTGCTCTCCAATTCTTTCTGAATGACCCATTTTTCCAAATACTCTTCCATCTAAACTTGTTATACCTTCAACTGCATATGTTGATCCATTTGGATTAAACTCTATATCATAAGTTGCTTTTCCTTCAAAATCTACATACTGAGTTGCAATTTGTCCATTTTGTATTAATTTTCTCATTACATCTTCACTCGCTACAAATCTTCCTTCACCGTGTGAGATTGCTATACTGTGAATATCACCAACTTCTGTATCATACAACCAAGGAGATTTATTAGATGCAATTCTTGTATTAACCATTTTAGCTTGATGTCTTCCTATCTTATTATAAGTTAGAGTTGGGCAGCTTTCATTTATATCTCTTGTTTCTCCATAAGGCACTAATCCTAATTTTATAAGAGCTTGGAACCCATTACATATACCTAACATTAATCCATCCTGATTGTTTAAAAATTCATTTATAGCTTCAGCAATTTTAGGATTTCTAAATACCGTTGCAATAAATTTACCTGATCCATCTGGCTCATCTCCTGCACTGAACCCACCTGGTAACATTATTATTTGAGATGATTTAATTTCTTCTACCATAGTATCTATAGAGCTTTCTATATCTTTATAAGTTAAGTTTTTAAATACTTTAACTGATGTTTTGGCTCCTGCTTTTTCAAATGCTCTTGCTGAATCATATTCACAATTAGTTCCAGGGAAAGCTGGTATAAATACTTTTGGTTTAGCTAAGCTTATAACACTATTTCTTCTTTCTTCATTATTTAAAAAGTTTATAGTTTCTATTTTTTCTTTTATTTCTTCAGTTTTAACAGGGAATATACTTTCTAAAACACCGTTATATTTATCATATAAATAATCTATATCTATGCTTTCATCTTCTATGATTATATTTTTTTCTTCTATAGTGTTTCCTAATATTTTATAGTTGTATCCATCCAACTCTTTCAATAAGTCGTTTACATCTATATCATTTCCTTTTAATTCAAGAATCATATTTCCATAAGATGAATTAAATAACATTGATCATTTATATTATTTTCATTATTAAATTTAAATCCAATCTTATTTCCAAAGCTCATTTTACTTATAGCTTCACTTACCCCTCCATAACCTACTGAATATGCAGAAAGTACTTTTTTATTTTCTATAAGCTCTGTTATTTTTGAAAGATTTTTCTTTAATTCTTCAAAATCTATAACTTTATTTTCCAACACATTTGTTAATAACATTATTACTGTTGACCCTGATTTTTTAAATTCTGGGGATAACACTTGTTTTGCATCCACAGTATCAACAGCAAATGAAACTAGTGTTGGAGGTACATCTATGTCTTTAAAAGTTCCTGACATACTGTCTTTTCCACCTATTGCAGGTATTTGTAATTTATTTTGAGCATAATATGCCCCAAGTAATGCTGAAAATGGTTTCCCCCACTTATATTCACTTATCCCCAGTTTTTCAAAATATTCTTGTAAAGTAAGTCTTATAGTGCTAAAGTTACCCCCAATAGCCACAACTTTACACACAGATTCTACAACTGCATAAAGCGCACCATGGAATGGGCTTTCTTTTCCTATCTTAGGGTTATATCCATATGTCATTATTGTAGATGTATTAGTCTCTCCATTTAAAACAGGTATTTTGGCAACCATACCTTGAGCTGGAGTAGCTTGATACTTACCTCCAAATGGCATCAACACAGTATTTGCTCCTATAGTATTATCAAACTTTTCAACAAGACCTTTTTGTGAGCAAACATTTAAGTCAGTAATATTATTTATAAATTTATCCTTTAATCTACATTCACTACTTATTGCTATTTCTAAATTTTCTTCTGACTTATATAAAGACATTTCTTCAACATTTCTTACTTTTATATTTATTTTGTTTTACTCCATTCGTTTCTATAAAATCTCTAGACATGTCTACTATAGCTGTTCCATTCCAATACATTCTAACTCTTCCGCTATCAGTTACATTTGCAACATGAGTAGCTTCTAAGTTTTCCTCTATAGCCATTTCTATAAACTTATCTATATTTCTTTTTTATTGCTACAGCCATACGCTCTTGAGACTCAGATATAGCTAACTCTGTTCCATCTAATCCGTCATATTTTTTAGGTACTAAATCTAAGTTTATATCTATACTTTCTGCTATTTCTCCAATTGCTACACAAACTCCACCAGCTCCAAAGTCATTACATCTTTTTATCATTTGTGCAACTTCTTTGTTTCTAAAAATCTTTGTATTTTTCTTTCATTTGGTGCATCACCTTTTTGAACTTCTGCACTACATGTTTCTAAAGATTTTTCGCTGTGTTCTTTTGATGATCCTGTAGCTCCTCCGCATCCATCTCTTCCAGTTTTTCCACCTAATAATATTACAGCGTCTCCATTTTGAGGAGTTTCTCTTATTACATTTTCTTTTGGCGCTGCTGCAATTACAGCCCCTATTTCCATTCTTTTAGCTACAAAATTCTCATCATAAATTTCTGCTACTTGACCTGTTGTAAGTCCAATTTGATTTCCATAAGAGCTATACCCATTAGCTGCTTCTGTTGTTATTTTCTTTTGCATTAACTTTCCTGGCAATGTATCTTTTAATGATGTTCTTGGATCTGCACTTCCACTTACTCTCATAGCTTGATAAACATAACTTCTACCTGATAAAGGATCTCTTATAGCTCCTCCTAAACAAGTAGCCGCTCCTCCAAAAGGTTCAATTTCTGTAGGATGGTTGTGTGTTTCATTTTTAAACATTACTAAATATTCTTCTTTTTTACCATCTATATCAACATCAATATTTATACTACAAGCATTTATCTCTTCACTTACATCTAAGTCTTCTAATTTGCCACATTTTCTTAATTCCTTCATAGCAATTGTTGCTATATCCATTAAACAAATATCTCTATCTGTTTTTCCATATACATAATCCCTTGATTGTAAGTACATATCATATGCTTCTTTTACAACATCAGTGTACTTGCCTTCTTCTATAACTACATCCTCTATTTTAGTCATGAATGTAGTATGTCTACAGTGATCTGACCAATAAGTATCTAATACCTTTATTTCAGTTATAGTTGGATTTCTTTTTTCTATATTTTTAAAATACATTTGCACATGCTTTAAATCTTCAAATGTCATAGCAAGTCCTATAGAATCCATGAATTCCATTAAATCTTCATCACTTAAGCTTATAAATTTATCTATAGTTTCTACACTTGTAGGTATTTCAGTTTCTATTTTTAATGTTTCAGGTTTTTCTAAGTCAGCTTCTCTACTATCTACTTGGTTTATGCAATATGATTTTATTTGTTTAAGATCTTCATCTGTTATATCTCCACTGATTATTACTAGCTTTGAAGTATTTATTATAGGTCTTTCACCTTCATTTATAATTTGAATACATTGAGCTGCCCAATCAGCTCTTTGATCATATTGTCCTGGTAAATATTCTATTGCAAATACTTTATCATCTGTACTTATGTTTACTTCCTCTTGATATACATTATCTGTATTAGGCTCAGAGAATATGTTTCTAACTGCTTTTTCATATACAGATTCTTCTATTCCTTCTATATCATATCTATTTAAAAGTCTTAGACTTTTTATTCCATCTATATGTAAACTATCCTCGATTTCACATTTTAGATGTTTTGCTTCTAAGTCAAATCCTTGTTTTTTCTCAACTAATATTCTTTTTACAGTAGATTTCAAACTATTACTAGTAGTCATAGTATACCCCCATAATTTTTTATTTAAGTATATTTATACTAATTTGATAATACTCCAATGTCAGTTCTATAATGCATGCCTTCAAATTTTATCTTTTCTATGTTTTCATAAACTTTTTTACTAGCTTCTTCAAGTGAGTTTCCTTTTGCGCTAATTCCTATAACTCGACCACCATTAGTAACTAATTTATTATTTATTATTTTAGTTCCACTATGGAATATAACTATATCTTCATCCACTTTATCAAGGCCTGTTATAACCTTACCTTTTTCGTAACTTTCAGGATACCCTCCTGATGTTAACATCACACATACTGCATTTTTTTCATCATACTTTATGTGAATTTCATTTAGTCTATTTTCTAAAATAGCTTCTATTATCTCAATTAAATCTGTTTCCAATCTTAAAAGTACTGATTGTGTTTCAGGATCGCCAAATCTAACATTATATTCTAATACTTTTGGTCCATCCTCTGTTATCATTAGTCCTATAAATAAAATACCTTTATAGTTTAAGTTATCATCTTTAAATCCTTTTAATGTCTTATCTAAAACTTCTTTTTTTACTATATGAGATAATTGCTCATCGTATATATTACTTGGAGAGAATGTCCCCATTCCTCCTGTATTAGGTCCTTCTTCATTGTTATAAACTTTTTTATGATCTTTAGCACTTTCCATAGGCACTATAGTATTATTGTCAACAAACGCTAGTATAGATGTCTCTATTCCTTTTAAAAACTCTTCAATAACTATTTTTTCTCCAGCTATACCAAATTTTTTGTCACTCATCATTTCTCTTAAAGCTTTTATACCTTCTTCTTTACCTTTGGCTATTACGACACCTTTACCTGCCGCTAAACCATCTGCTTTTATAACTACCGGATATCCAAATGAATCAATTTCATTTATAGCTTCATCTAAGTCCATGTATTCTTTATATTTTGCAGTTGGAATATCATGTTTGATCATAAACTCTTTTGAAAAAGCTTTACTACCTTCTAACATTGAGCACTTTTTATTAGGTCCAAATATCCTTAAGTTTTCTTTTTCAAACTTATCTACTATTCCATCTACTAATGGAACTTCTGGTCCAACTATAGTTAAATCAATTTTATTTTCTTTAGCAAATTTATATAAATTATCAATATCATTATCTTTTATACTTAAACACTGAGAGATTTCACTTATTCCTGCATTACCAGGAGCACAGTAAATTTCCTCAACTTTTTTTCCTTTTAACAAACTATAGCAAATCGCATGCTCTCTTCCACCTGATCCTACAACTAAAACCTTCATGTATTTACCTCCTAGTGTTTAAAGTGTCTTATTCCTGTAAACACCATAACCATATCATTTTCATTACAAGCATCTATTGAATCTTGGTCCTTTATAGATCCTCCAGGCTGAACTATAGATTTTATTTTATAATCATTAGCTAACTTCACACAGTCATCAAATGGGAAAAATGCATCTGATGCTAACACTGCTCCTTCAAAGTTTTTATCTTGATTATTTTCTAAAGCATTTTTTAATGCCCATATTCTTGAAGTTTGACCGCATCCAAGAGCTAGCGTCTGTCCATCTTTTACTATAGCTATTGCATTAGACTTCATGTTTTTAACTATCTTCATTCCAAATTCCATATCTTTTAATATTTGTTCATCTGCTATCTCATTTGTAACACAATTATATTCATTAGCTAATTTTTCGTCTCTATCCTGAACTAGTAATTTGCCATCTAAGTATTTAAGGTCAAATCCTTGAAGACTATTTTCTATATTTGATAATTTTAATACTCTTAAGTTTTTCTTTTGAGTTAAAACTTCAAGTGCTTCTTTTGTGAAATCATAAGCTACCACTATTTCTAAAAATATTTCATTTAATTTTTTAGCAGTTTCTACATCTACTACAGATGTAAATCCTACAATTCCCCCAAATATAGATACTTTATCTGCCTCATAACACTTTGTGTAAGCCTCAAAGCTATTTTTAGCTACTGCTACTCCACATGGATTTGTATGCTTTATAGCTACGCAAGCTACTTGTTCACTGTCTTTAAACTCTCTCATTATTTCTAAACATCCATGTAGGTCATTTATGTTATTAAAAGAAAGTTCTTTACCATTAACTGTTCATAATTTAATATTGGATTTTTGCATTAGACTGTTTATATAATACTGCTCCTTGATGAGGATTTTCCCCGTATCTTAGAGTATCTTCTTTTTGGAATGTCATTGTTAGACTTTCAGGGAACTTATCTTCTAATTGCTCTCTGAAATAGTTTGATATTAATGCATCATATCTAGCAGTTGTTGAAAATGCTTTATATGCTAGTTTTTTTCTATCTTCTAATGATACTTCTCCAGCTTTTAAGCTTTCTATTATAGAATCGTAGTCTTTTGTATCAACTACTATTAAAACATCTTTATAATTTTTAGCTGCTGAACGTATCATAGATGGTCCACCTATATCTATATTCTCTATCATTACATCATGAGGTTTGTTATCTTTTAAATTTCCTTCAAATCATATAAATTTACTACTACTAAATCTATTGCTCCTATTTTATGCTCATTAACTGTGTTAACATGTTTTTCATTATCTCTTTTGTATAATATTCCTCCATGGATATATGGATTTAATGTTTTAACTCTTCCATCTAATATCTCAGGAAAGTTTGTAACTTCATCTATTTGTATAACTTTTAATCCTTCTTCTTTCAGAGTTTTAAATGTATTTCCTGTTGATATTACTTCATATCCTAATTCATTTAAGCTTCTTGCAAACTCTACTACACCACTTTTATCTGTTACACTTATTAATGCTCTTTTAGTCATTTACAATTACTCCCCTTCCATTTACAGTTAACTTATTATCACAATATAGTCTTACACTTTCTTTAAGTATCTCGTGCTCCACTGTTAGTACCCTCTCAGCTAAACTCTGTGGGGTATCATCAACCTTAACCTCTACACTTTTTTGCATTATTATTGGACCTGTATCTGCTCCTTCATCTACAAAATGCACAGTAGCTCCACTTAACTTTGCACCATAACTTATTACAGATTCATGAACTTTCTTCCCATAATATCCTTCTCCACAAAATGCAGGTATTAATGATGGATGTATATTTATTATTTTATTTCTGAAAGCTTCTACAAATTTAGGGCTTATAATTTTTAAATACCCTGCTAAAACAACTAAATCAATATTTTCTTTATTTAGTAAATCTATTATTTTTTCATCTTCTTTTTCTACAAAAGTTTTGATATTGTGTTTTGTTGCTCTTTCTAATCCATAAACATTATCCTTATTAGAGATAACTAATTTAACCATTCCATTTATATATCCACTTTCACATCCATCTATAATACTTTGTAAATTGCTTCCTCCTCCAGATATTAAAACAGCAATGTTTAGCATAGCTTTACTCCTTCATGGGTATCTACAACTTTTCCAATTATATATGCTTGTTTTTCACTTTCATTTAAATAGCTAACTATTTCCTCTGCTTTATCTGAATCTACTACTATTGCAAGTCCTATACCCATATTGAAACTTTTATGAAGCTCAACTTCATCTATCGCATTAAACTTTTCTATCATTTTAAATATAGCTGGTTTTCCCAAGAATTTTTTTCTATATCTATACCTAATCCATTTGGTATAACTCTAGGGATATTTTCTATAACACCTCCACCTGTTATGTGTGCTATAGCTTTTAACTCATATTTTTTTATTAAATCCATAACAAGTTTCACGTATATCTTTGTCGGAATAAGAAGAGCCTCTCCTAAAGTCATTTCTAATTCTTCTATATAATCAGTTAGTTCATACTTATATTCTTCTAGAAATATTTTTCTTATAAATGAATATCCATTACTGTGTATTCCGCTTGATGATATTCCTATTAATGTATCTCCAGAGTTAACATCTTGACCACTTATTATTTTAGATTTATCTGCTATCCCTACTGAAAAACCTGCTAAATCATAATCATCTTCTGAATACATACCAGGCATCTCGGCTGTCTCTCCTCCGATAAGAGCACATTCTGCCTTCTTACATCCTTCCACTATTCCAGATACTATATCATCTATTTTCTCAGGAATTAATTTTCCAGTAGCTATATAATCTAAGAAAAACAATGGCTTAGCTCCTTGGCATATAAGATCATTGACACACATTGCTACTAAATCTATACCTACAGTATTATGAATATCCATCATTTGAGCTAGTTTTAATTTTGTTCCAACTCCATCTGTAGAAGATAGCAATACAGGTTCATCCATATTTATAAAATCTTTTAAACTATATAACCCACTAAAGTTTCCTAAATCTCCTATAACATTTTTATCATATGTTCCTTTTATCTTATCTTTTATAAGATTTACAGCTCTGTTTCCTTCATCTATATCTACACCTGAAGCTCTATATGTTAACATGATATTAGTTCCCCCTCATCAATTTTTTTAACAGGATATTTTCCATCAAAACATGCTTTGCAGAAAGTCGTTTTATCTTCCGCTGCTTCTAAAGTTCCTTCTATGCTTAAAAACTTTAATGTATCACAACCTATATAATCTCTTATCTGATCCAAGTTATTTTTAGATGCTATTAAATTAGATCTATGCGGAGTATCTATACCGTAGTAACATGAATGTGTTACTTGTGGTGAAGTTATTCTTAAATGAATTTCTTTTGCTCCTGCATCTTTTAATGATTTAACAATTTGCTTAGATGTTGTCCCTCTTACTACAGAGTCATCTACTAAAACTATTGATTTACCTTTTACTACATTGCTTAAAGGATTTAACTTTATTTTAACTCCTATTTCTCGTTCTTTTTGAGTAGGCTTTATGAATGTTCTTCCAACATATCTATTTTTTACTAATCCTTCTGTAAGTTTAACTCTACTAGCATTTGAATATCCTATTGCTCCAGCCCATCCTGAGTCTGGAACAGGTACTACTATATCAACTTTTATTTTTTCGTCTTTAGCTAAAATTTCTCCACATTTAACTCTAAACTCATATACGTTTACATTATCTATAGTTGCATCATTTCTTGCAAAGTATATATGTTCAAATATGCAACTTGATTTAACAGGCTTATAATTTTCTCTATAATGATAAGAAGTTAATTTATTGTCTTTTATAACTACTATCTCTCCAGGTTCAATATCTCTAATAACTTCTCCACCTAAAATATTTATTGCACAGTCTTCTGATGCTACTATATACATATCATCTTTTTTTCCTAATAATAATGGTCTAAACCCATGAGGATCTCTAACTGCTACAAGTTCATTTTCACTACTTGATACAACTAATGAATATGCACCTTTTATATAGTCCATTGTTATTTTTAAACTTTCAACTATATCACCTTTATAGTATCTAGCTAATATACAAAGGATAGCTTCTGTGTCCGAATCTGATTGAAGCATATAGCCTTCTTCTTCTAACATATTTCTTAGATAATTTGCATTAACAAGATTTCCATTGTGAGCTATTGATAACTGTCTTTTTCTACATCTTCCTACAAGTGGCTGGCAATTGTCTAAACTGCTGCCTCCTGCAGTTGAGTATCTGACGTGTCCTATTCCTATATTTCCTTTTAGCTTTTCTAACTCACTAGATTTAAAAACATCACCCACAAGACCCATGTCTTTTTTATGGTTTATTTGACCATCATTTAAAACAGATATTCCACAGCTCTCTTGACCTCTATGTTGTATCGAGTATAACGCATAATACAATTCTTTAGATATATCTCTATCTGAGTATATTCCTACTACACCGCACATTTAAATATCCCCCTGATTAATTTTCTATCCTAGCCAAAACCTCTGTATACCCTTCAACCAAATCACCTAAATCTCTTCTAAATCTATCTTTATCAAATTTTTCATTTGTATCTACATCCCATAATCTACAAGTATCTGGTGATATTTCATCTGCCAGTATTATATTTCCATTTTCATCTTTCCCAAACTCTAATTTAAAATCTACTAACTTAAAGTTTAACTTTAAGAAAAATTTCTTCATTATTTCATTTATTTTTAAAGTTTCTTGTTTTAAAAATGCTATTTCCTCTCTAGTTGCAAGTTTCATAGCAACTGCATGATCATCATTTAGCATCGGATCTCCATAATCATCATTTTTGTAAGATAGTTCAAATATAGGTTCATCTAGTGCAATACCTTCTTCTATTCCATATCTCTTACAAAATGATCCAGCAGTTATATTTCTTACAATTACTTCAAGTGGTAATATTTCAACCTTTTTAACTATCATTTCTCTATCTGATACACCTTTTATGAAATGTGTACTTATACCTTCTTTTTCTAACATCTCAAACATAACTGTACAAATCTTGTTATTTAAAATTCCTTTTGAGTTTATTGAAGCTTTCTTTTCTCCATTAAAAGCTGTTGCATCATCTTTATAATAAACTAAATACTCATTTTCATTTTCTGTACTAAATATTTGTTTTGCTTTTCCTTCGTATAATAACATTTTAATTACCCCCTTAAGTTTTTATCATCATCTAATACTTTTTGTTCCATTTGTTCTCTATAACTTTTCAATTGTTCTTTTATATTTGGATATTTTATACTCATTATTTGTGCTGCCATTAATGCTGCATTTATTCCTGAATCTATAGTTACAGTAGCTACTGGTATACCTTGTGGCATTTGAACTATTGAAAGAAGAGAATCTAACCCATCCATTGTAGATGATTTTATTGGTAATCCTACTACAGGTATTAAAGTATGTGATGCTATTACTCCTGGTAAATGTGCCGCTTTTCCTGCAGCTGCTATTATTACATCTGTATCATTTTCAATTTCATTTAAAAAAGTTGTTAATTGCTTAGGTGTTCTATGTGCTGATAGTGCTCTTGCTACAACTTTTATTCCGAACATTTCTAAAAGCTCTATTCCTTTTTCTAACTTTGGATAATCTGACTTTGAACCCATAACTACTGCTACTTTCATCATAATCCTCCCTATTTTTACGTATATATATTTTTTTGTTTTTTTGAATATACGTTATATATAACGAACTTTATATTTAAATAATATACTATTATACGTATATTATCAACCTTATTTTTAATTTTGTTCGTATTTTTATTTAAAGCTCAAAAAAGGAGCAATCTATTTCTAGATTGCTCCTTTTTTGTATAATTTAATTATCCAAAATACTTATTTAATTTTTTAGTTACATCAAACCCTAAATCAGCGCCTATTATTAATCCAAATACAATAGCATAAACTAAATCAATAAACCAAAATATTATAGATTTCTTTTTAATACTATCCAAAATATCACTTCCTATTAAGTTTATAGTTTAATTGTACTACTATTAATTCAACACTTCTACTCATTCATTATATCTTTTATTTTACCTGTATTAGCATTAACCTCAAACCATCCACTTGTAGCAATATGACTTTCTTCTTCATTTGTAATAACATCATATGCATGTATTGTATATATATCTTTATATTTGCTATCAACTTCTACAAAATTAGGTATATACATATTTTTTCTTTCATATATTTTTTAACTAAATCAATAGCTTCTTTTTCTGTTAACTTTTCAGTTTTACTTTCTTTGTTTTCATATACTACTTCTTTTGCACTTTTTTCAACTGAATTTAAGTTTTTATCTGAAGTACTAGCATATCCAATTATTAAAAAACCTGATATAAATATACTAGTTATCAAAACTCCATATAGTTTCATCTTTAGCCCTCCATCTTACAAAATTTACTATCTAATATGATTTACATATTTATGAATTTCATTCAAAATTCTATCAATTTGTAAAATTACAACTTTATATGAAAAATAATTATTTTGTTTTAAGCTAAATTAAAGTGGTATTTATTTACTATAATTAAAAATAAATTTTATACTTAGGAGATGAATTAAAGATGAAATCTTTAAAAGGAACTAAAACTGCACAAAATTTAATGAATGCTTTTGCTGGAGAATCTCAAGCAAAAAATAAATATCAATTTTACGCTAAAATAGCTAGAAAAGAAGGATATATTCAAATAGGTGATATATTTGATGAAACTGCTCATAACGAAGAAATGCATGCTAAGATATTCTTTAGATATTTATTAAATGATTTTACTGGAAATGATGTTCAAGTAACAGGTTCTTATGGTGTTGGAATGGGTTCTACTTTAGAAAATCTAAAAGGTGCTGCAAAAGGTGAAGATGAAGAAGATACAATGTATTTAAAATTTGCTGAAGAAGCTAGAGAAGAAGGTTTTGAAGAGATAGCCTCTTCATTTACGCATATACATTCAATTGAGGCTCATCATAGAGATAGATTCTTAAGATTAGCTAAAAATATAGAAGAAAATATAGTATTTGAAAAACCAGAAGTTCATGAGTGGGTATGTACAGTATGCGGATATGTTCATGTAGGAACTGAAGCTCCACAAGTATGTCCAGCATGTAAACATCCTCAAGGATATTATGAAATAAAAGCTGATAACTTCTAAAATCTAAAGCTAAGTATAAAAAAGGGTTAAGTACATATAGTTGTATATGTATTTAACCTTTTTTTATATTTAAAATAAAAATGCTGAAATCAATTTTAAAATTAATCTCAGCATTTAATTTATCCGATCATTTTAATTATATTTTATAATAATACAAACTTTAGTATAAACATTATTGATAAGAATATTAGTGATATATTAACTTCTTTTCTCTTTCCTGTAGATAATTTTAATATTGTAAATGATATTATTCCGAATATAATACCATCTGCTATACTATAAGCTAAAGGCATCATTGCAAATGTTAAAAATGCTGGTATTGCATTTGTAAAGTCACTAAAATCTATTTCAAGTAATGAACTTGCCATCATAACTCCAACCAATATAAGTACTGGTGCTGTAGCTTGTGGTGGTATTGATGTAAATATTGGAGCAAAGAATAACGATAGTAAGAATAATATTCCTGTCGTTACTGCTGTTAATCCAGTTCTTCCACCTTCTCCTATCCCCGCTGCACTCTCAACATAAGCTGTAACTGTCGATGTTCCAAGTAAAGATCCTGTAGTAGTTGCTATTGCATCTGCAAATAGTGCTTGTTTAGCTTTTGGTAATTTCCCATTTTCATCTAACATGTTACCTTTTGATGCTACTCCAACTAAACAACCTACTGTATCAAATAGATCAACAAATAAAAATGTAAATACTACTACTAACATGTCTAAACTAAATATTTGATTCATTGGAACTGAAAATGCTTGTAAAAATACTGGCTTTAATGATGGAACTGATGAAACTAAAGCGTTTGGTAATTGTACTAATCCCGCTACAATCCCTATAGCTGTAGTTACTACCATAGCCAATAAGAAAGTTCCTTTAACATTTTTAGAAAGTAATACTGCTGCTATTACTAGTCCTAATATAGCTAGTAATACTGTTGGACTTTGCATATTTCCAAGCTGCAATATAGCTCCTCCACCTTCTACCACACCTGCATTTACTAATCCTATAAAAGCTATGAATAATCCTATCCCTGCTGTAACTGCATGTTTTAAAACTCCAGGTATACAATCTATGATCTTTTCTCTTACATTAGTTACTGTTAATAATATAAATATTACTCCCTCTATTAAAACTGCACATAATGCAAATTGCCAACTATATCCCATTTGTAAAACTACTGTGTATGCAAAGAATGCATTAAGTCCCATACCTGGTGCTAAAGCAATTGGATAATTTGCTAAAAATCCCATTATACAACTTCCTATAAATGCTGCTATTGCAGTTGCTGCAAATACAGCATCTTTATCCATACCAGCATCTCCTAATATACTAGGATTTACAACTAGTATATATGCCATCGTCATAAATGTTGTCATTCCTGCTATAACTTCTGTTTTTACGTTCGTGTTATTTTCTGTTAGTTTGAAAACTCTATCTAACATAGATTTCTTATTATTTGAAGTTTGCGCTGCTTGCATATCCTTCCTCCTTATTTTATAAAATATAATTATAATTTCGTTCGTCTTTTAACTTACCTTACATATTAATTATATAATATAGTTCGGTTTTAATCAATAGAAATAACGAATATTTTTATATTTTATATATTTTTTATTCGTTTTATTCTTTTGTATTTTTAAACAAATATAAACTTTTTAA